>JAHEYX010000012.1:12662-19460 GCA_023251415.1 Chitinophagales bacterium | reverse complement strand
ATAAATTGGATTGCATTTCAAGGCGAAATTCATGTCTGTATCTGTTGAATCTGCTGCAGAGATTATACTTGATTGAATATTGGAAGTAGGTCGAATCAAATTAAAAGGTAAGTTAGTCGTATCAATTGAATAAGTAAAAGTATCATAGGAGTTTACATTAAAAGTATATTCTCCATTTGCTCGTGTAATAACTTGTTGAACTAAATTTCCATTATTAAACAAGTTAATTTTAGCTCCAGCAATCACTCCATCTGAAGGATTGTAAATACTATCATTATTTAAATCGGTAAAAACAGTTCCCGACATATTCCAATAAAAATTACAATTATGCGTGTTAAATACATCGCATAATGGATAAGTTAACCATGTTCCATTCAAATTTGCACGATTTGGAATACAAGAAATTGGAGCTCCTGCTAAAAGGGTGGTAATATTTTTTAAATCAGGTAAGCAGTATAAATTTGAACAGTTACGTACGTCAAGAGTTGTCAAAGAGGTTGGCAATTCTGGTAAGGAAGAAATTAAATTATTAAAACATTTGATACTAAGAAATGAAGGAGGATTAGATTGAACAAAAGAAGGTAATGTGGTAATTAGGTTGTTTTCCACATTTAGATTTTGAATGGAAGCAGGCAATGGACCAATTCCGGTAATTTGATTGTAGGAACAATTTAAATTTATAATACTTGTTGGTATTGGTAGAAATCCACTAATTGAATTATTGGAAATATCTAAATTCGCAATACTATTGGGTAATGCTGGCAAGGAAGTTAAATTGCAATATTGGCATCCTAAACCCACAAGCGTATTTGGTAAGGTAGGTAAACCACCTGCTAAATTATTCGAAAAACAAGATAAACTTTGTAGATTAGGTGGTAATGTTGGTAGGGAGGTTAAATTATCATTATAACAATTTAAGATTGTTAAAGAATTAGGAAGACCATTTAAATTTGAAAGTACATTATCTCCTATTTTTAACGTTTGTAAATTAGGAGGAAGGGAAGGAACATTTGTAAATGCACAATTTTCAATTTCTAGGTCCAGTAGTGAATTAGGCATAGGTCCGAGAGTTGAAAATAAAGCATTATTCGAACAAATTAAAGTAGTTAAGTTGGGTGGAAAATTGTAAATAGCAGTTAAACTAGCACAATTAATTGTTAAAGATTGGAGACCAGTAACATTTTCAATTCCAGATAAATCAGTAATAGATGGATCACTAATTGTCCAAGATGTTACATAATAAATTAAACTCGTATCCAAATCATTTCCATTCATGGCAAAGCCGTAATTATTCGTTAACCAATTGACAAATGCCGGATCCGGAATAGTTACATATTGTGCTTTGCTTTGCTTAACAGCTAAACCTAAAAAAACCAGTAAGAAAATGGTAAGTAGTTGTTTTTTCATGGGACTTGTAATTGCAAGTAAAAAATAGTGGTACGTGGTAGAATACAAACTCCTAAATTAACTTAAATCTTCAAAAATTAAAACAAAATATTAGTTTTAGTATCTTAGCCCCATGATACGTTGTAAAGCTCCTTTACGTCTAGGTCTTGCCGGTGGCGGTACCGATGTAAGTCCTTATGCCGACCTCTATGGCGGTGCAATTTTAAATGCCAGTATTAATTTATATGCCTATGCGCATATCGACCCTTTAAGTGATGGCAGTATTCGCTTCGAATCGATCGACAGAAACGAACAATGCGCCTTTAAAAATGAAGCTGAAATTGTATTAGACGGGCACTTAGATTTGTTAAAAGGCGTTTATCAACGTGTAGCCAAAGAAATCGGCAAACCATTATCATTTCAACTTTCTACGTATGTGGATGCACCTGCCGGTAGCGGCTTAGGCACCTCTTCTACCCTGGTTGTTGCCATTTTAGGCGCTTTCAAAGAATGGTTGAATCTGCCTTGGGGCGAATATGATATGGCACGCATTGCGTATGAAATTGAACGTCAAGAATTGAAAATGGCCGGCGGTCGTCAAGATCAATATGCGGCAACGTTTGGAGGCGTTAATTTTATGGAATTTTATGCCGATGAAAAAGTAATTGTCAATCCCTTGCGTATTAAAACGCGCTATTTAGATGAATTACAAAACAATTTACTACTCTATTATACCGGCACCAGTCGTTTGAGCGCCGCTATTATTGATGCGCAACAAAAGAATGTCAATGCAAAAAGCGAAAAATCAATCGAAGCGATGCACAAATTGAAAGAGCAAAGTGTGATGATGAAAGAAGCTTTGCTACGCGGACAACTGAATAATATCGGTGAAATTTTGGATTTCGGTTGGCAATACAAAAAGCAAATGGCCAATGAAATAAGCAATCCCTTGATAGATAACCTTTACGAAACTGCCTTAAAAAACGGCGCTACCGGTGGTAAAATAAGTGGAGCCGGTGGTGGTGGTTTTATGTTATTCTATTGCCCGAATAATTCACGTTTCCAGGTCATTAAAGCCTTACAAGATTTCGGCGGAGAGTTTCGTCGCTATGAATTTACCGAACAAGGCGTAAGAAGCTGGACATCTTAATAAATCAACTTAAACGTTACAGTTTATAACACAACCCTACTTGTATTGGTGATTTTGCAATGCCTGCTTCTCCATAAACGGCAAAATGAGGCAGAAAATAATAAGCAGCACCTAATGTAATTTCTGCACCAAAAGGTATATTAATACCATTCAACGGATTCATGTTCGAACCACGGCCGGGATGAACATTCACGCTTGGATTGTAGGTATTCCAACGGTTTCCCCAACCTACTCCAAATCCAAAATACGGGTCCAATTTTTCTGTTCCTCTCAAATGTTGGTTATAACGCAACAGCACGCTTAATGCGGTAAAACGATGGGTAGTTGTGATTGGTGTCGAGGAATTACGAGGTCGATAGACTTCATTCCGATAAGCTGTCGCATAGGCTACAGAAACACCAATACTACTTTTAGTATTGGGTTGTATGGCTGCTTTAAAATAAATTGGTCCCAGTACTTTTGGGCTAACCGTAGCATTCGGATTCGTGAATTGCATGTATTGACCTAAAAACAAATAGCCGTAACCGCCACTAATCAAAAAATGCATTTCAGGCGACGCTGAACGTGACCCTTCATTATATTTTAAGGAATCAACGGCAATATGCTTTCCTGTACTGGAATGCCTATTGTATTGGGCTTGGGTGGACAGAAAGCTACCAATTGCTATTAATAAGAGTATCCATTTTTTCATGTATTGCTATAATGTTTTTTGCGCAACGAAAATAACAAGAATTAACTTTTTCCATGGATAATGTGTGGTTTCATTTCTTGTGCGATGAAATTAATTTATCTTTATCCCGTTCAAAAATGAACTTCATTTAATCCTTTTTGTTACGCTATTCACTATGAAAACCAAAATCGAATCCATCATACAAGCTTCTATCGATGTAAAACATCAATTATTAGCCGAACCTTTTATTTTAAATACCATTGAACACATTACGGATGATTTAATCGACTGTTTGCAAAATGGCGGTAAGGTTTTGTTTTGCGGTAATGGCGGAAGCGCTGCCGATGCACAACACATTGCTGCCGAATTAAGCGGTCGCTTTTATGTAGACCGTCCACCCTTATATGCTGAAGCCTTACACGTTAATTCCTCTTACATGACAGCGGTAGCCAATGATTACAGCTATGATGTGGTTTACAGTAGAATGCTAGAAGGTTGTGGTCGCAAAGGGGATGTTTTGGTTGGTATTTCAACATCCGGAAATTCAAAGAATGTGGTAAAAGCCTTAGAAGTTGCTAATGCTAAAGGAATGATAACAATAGGTATGACCGGTGCAGGTGGTGGAAAAATGAAAGATTTGTGCAAACATTTGTTGAATGTTCCTTCAACTGACACTCCACGCATTCAAGAATCCCATATTTTATTGGGTCATATTATTTGTCAATTGGTCGAAGAGCGCATGTTCGGAACTGCATCATAAACGGTCAAAATCCGCTGCATCACTTGCTGTTGGTGTTTTTACCGATTCTACACTGCCTTGTTCTTGCGGGAATGTGGTGAAACTGTGCGCCACATCGCCCGATGCATCAACCACTTTTCCACTTTCACATTTAATGGTTCGTGAAGGAAATTTTTGCATAATCATATAATCGTGCGTAGCTATCAACATAGCAGTATTCGACTCTTTTGCAATACGCATTAATAATTGAATAATTTCATCACTGGTTTCGGGATCTAAATTTCCGGTAGGTTCATCAGCTAAAACTAATTCAGGATGATTTAACAATGCTCGTGCAATTACCACACGCTGCTGTTCGCCGCCTGAAAGCTCATAAGGCATTTTAAATCCTTTGGTTTTAATGCCTACCAAATCCAACACTTCTTGAATACGGGCATCAATTTTCTTTTTATCACTCCAACCAATTGCCTCTAAAGCAAAGGTTAAGTTGTCGTGTACATTACGATCGGTCAACAATTGAAAATCCTGGAAAACTATACCCAATTTACGACGCAAGAAAGGTACATTCTTCCAAGTAATTGCTTTTAAATCAAACCCACAAACCGTTCCTGAACCTTGAACCAATGGTAAATCCCCATACAAGGTTTTAAGTAAACTACTTTTACCGGCACCGGTTTTTCCAATTAAATAAACAAATTCACCTTTATCCATGCTAAAATGCACATCGTTTAATATGGCGGCTTTACTCTGATAAATAGCAACGTGATTGAGTTGAATAATCATATTTCTTGGAGATTTAGTACAAAGATACCCCGAATTAAAAAAGTAATTGAAAATTTATTTTAACAAAAGATTGCTTTTTGTCTATTTAATGTCTACTTTAGTGTTAGCAAAATGAAAAAAATTACTGCCATATTACTTTTATTCGTGCTAATGGGCATCGGAAATGCTGCATTTTCGCAGGTTACACCTCATTTAACCGATAAAACGTTTAATGGTGCTTCGGGCAGTCCGGTTATTATTTATCCTAACCCGGTTCGTGATTTTGTAGAAGTAAAGGTAGATGATGTGTATAAAGATGCTCAAAAATCCGTTTTAATTTATGATATGTTAGGTCGCGTGATTATGCGCACCTCCTTTACCACCGGCTCTACTCGTTTATTTGTGAATCAATTACCTACCGGAATGTATTTAATGAAAATAGAATTACCGGATAATGTAAATGTGATTACCCCATTTGTAAAACCGGGCAATCCAAGCGTCGGTCCAAATTAATTGTACCTTTGTGGTTCAATCGTATCCACATGTCGGCCAAACGCATTGCTACTCTTCAATACATTACTTTTCAACCTACTCCACAAACTGCCTATTATCAGCAGATTGAATTATTATTACAATCCGGTTTACGTTGGATTCAATACCGCGATAAATTAAATGATAACGCAATTAAAAAGCAACTTGCAAAACAATTGCAAGCACTTTGTAAAGCCTACCAAGCTACATTTATCATTAATGACGATGTTGATTTGGCATTACAATTAGATGCCGACGGGGTGCATGTTGGACAAACTGATTTGTCGGTTCCGGCAGCTCGAAAAATACTGGGTGATGATAAAATAATCGGAACCTCCTCCAATCACCTTTCGCATATCAAAAAGGCAATTGCCGATGGAGCTGATTATTCAGGTATCGGTCCTTTACACTATACTGCAACCAAATCACAATTAAATCCAATCATCGGCTATGAACGTCTACAACAGTTGTTCAATACACTAAAAGTCGAACAAATTGAATTTCCATTGGTAGTTATCGGTGGAATTCAATTCAATGATGTACCTTTGTTGCTGGAAATTGGAGCAAAAGGGATTGCATTATCAGCTGCTTTGGCAAAGGCTGATTCAGGTGCAACAGCTACCACTGATTTTTTAAAAGCCTTACCCAACGCCTATTTTTAACACATGGATTCATTACTAATAGCAGGTCAATCCTTTCAATCACGCCTATTTTTAGGGACCGGCAAATTTCGCTCAAATAAAGAAATGCAAGAAAGTATTCAAGCTTCCGGTTCCGAATTGGTAACCGTTGCTTTGAAACGCGTTGATTTGAAACAGCATTCCGACCAGTTGATTAACCATATACAATTACCCGGAATAAATTTATTGCCCAATACGTCCGGTGTTCGCACGGCTGAAGAAGCAGTATTTGTGGCTGAATTGGCGCGCGAAGCCCTACAAACCAACTGGCTTAAATTAGAAATTCATCCCGATCCTCGTTACTTAATGCCCGATCCCATTGAAACTTTAAAAGCCGCTGAACTTTTGGTTAAAAAAGGCTTTATTGTTTTGCCCTATATACATGCTGATCCCGTATTATGCAAACGTTTAGCCGATGTAGGTGTAGCCGCTGTAATGCCACTTGCTGCTCCTATTGGCAGTAATGCCGGTCTTCAAATGAAAAGCATGTTATCCATCATTATTGAACAAGCCACTATTCCGGTTATTGTTGATGCCGGTTTAGGTGCTCCTTCGCATGCAGCCGAAGCTTTAGAAATGGGTGCTGCCGCTGTTTTGGTAAATACTGCCATTGCTGTTGCCGGCGATTCGGTACAAATGGCAGCTGCCTTTAAACTTGCTGTTGAAGCAGGCAGAATGGCTTATTTGGCTAAACTCGGAGCTGTTTCAACTGCTGCACATGCCTCGAGCCCATTAACGGCTTTTTTAGGTTAAGCATTACCCGTGTAGGTAATTATTCAATCAATGATCGATTTTGAAGACTTGATTGCCCTTGCCTTCAAGGAACAATTATTTTGATAACAATTTATTAGAACTCTTTTAAACAATAAGGTACGCTTAC
>JAHEYX010000012.1:0-12652 GCA_023251415.1 Chitinophagales bacterium | reverse complement strand
TTTTTATGATGAGGACTTTATTCATTGGATTATTTTTACTTTCTATTTTCGCATGCTTCAACGCAACCAGCGCATTCGCTCAAAACAAATACAGCATCAGTGGCTATGTGAAAGATTCCGCAAACGGCGAAACCTTTATCAGCGCTACCATTATGTTGAAGGAGTTACCTACAGCAGGTACTTATACCAATAATTACGGTTATTATTCATTGGCTGCACCGGCCGGAACTTATACCATAGTGGTTTCTTATTTAGGATACGACCCAATCGAACGTAAAATAACACTTGATAAAAATTTAGCATTAAATTTTGAATTAAAATTGAAGGGCATCACAGCCAAAAAAGAAGTGGTTATCACTGCTGAACGTAAAGATGCGCAAGTCAAAAGCACCCAAATGGGGCAAATTGAATTATCAACCGAGCAACTTAAAACCTTACCGGCCATATTCGGTGAAGTTGATGTGATGAAGAGTATACAATTATTACCCGGTGTTCAGTCGGCGGGTGAAGGACAAACCGGATTTTATGTGCGTGGTGGCGGTCCGGATCAAAACCTGATTTTATTGGATGATGCGGTGGTATATAATACCGGACACCTGTTTGGATTCTTTTCAGTATTTAATTCGGATGCCATAAAAAACACCACCTTAATTAAAGGCGGTATGCCTGCCAATTATGGCGGACGACTTTCATCAGTGGTAGATATTAACATGAAAGAAGGCAACAATAAAACATATCATGCCACAGGAGGTATAGGCTTAATTGCTTCTCGATTAACCCTAGAAGGTCCGATTCAAAAAGGTAAAAGTTCATTCATGGTTTCCGGTCGCCGTACCTACATTGACGTGTTAACTCGCCCTTTTGTAAATAACATGGAAAAGCTAAAACGTTTTAAAGGATCCGGTTACTATTTTTATGATTTCAATTTAAAAGCCAACTATCGCATCAGTGACCGCGATCGCTTGTATTTAAGCGGCTATTTTGGTCGTGATGTATTCAGTTTCAAATCGCCGAGTGGTAGCTTCACCATAAAAATGCCTTGGGGCAATCAAACAGCGTCGTTGCGTTGGAATCACTTGTTTAACGAAAAGTTGTTTGTCAATACTTCACTTATTTATAATGCTTATCAATTCGATATCAACTTGGCACAAAGTCAATTTAAGTTAGACTTATTAAGCTCCATACGCGATTACAATGTTAAATCCGACTTCGATTACTTCGCCAGCAATAAACACAAAATCAAATTTGGTGTAAACTACAGTTACCATTATTTCAATCCTTCAGCCATCAATGCTAAAGTTGGTGATTTAGAAATTAAGCCGGATGAACGTTTTCACAAATTTTCACACGAAGCTGCTGTATATGCTTTGGATGATTACAGCATCACAAGTAAGTTAAAAGTGAATTTCGGTTTACGTTATGTATTGTATCAACAAACAGGACCTTATGACCAAATTAATTATGATGCCAACCATAATCCCATTGATACTACCTTGTATGCAAAAGGTAAACCGGTTAAATTTTATGGTGGATTACCTGGTCTAGAACCTCGTATTACTGCGCGTTACGAACTCAATGCGACTTCTTCTATCAAAGCAGCTTACAGCCATAATAATCAGTTTATTCATTTGGTTTCAAACAACGGAACCACTTTGCCTACTGATATTTGGGTGCCGAGTACAGCCTTGGTGAAACCGCAAATCAGTGATCAGTATGCCTTCGGATTCTTCAAAAATTTAAAAAACAATACTTACGAAACATCGGTAGAAGTGTATTACAAAAAAATGCGGAACCAAATTGAGTACCGCGAGTTTTATGTTCCAAACCAACAAACCGATGTAGAAAAGGACTTTGTATTTGGTACCGGCGAATCTTATGGAGCAGAGTTTTTCGTTAACAAACAATACGGAAAATTAACCGGTTGGATTGGTTACACCTTGGCTTTTACCAATCGCATTTTTAAAGACTTAAATAATGGTAAACAGTTTCCTGCTAAATTCGATCGCCGTCATGATGCCAATTTTGTTATATCATACGAGTTAAATGAGCACTGGAAATTTGGCGGTACATGGACCTATGCTAGCGGTAATGTTGTTACTGTACCAATCGCTTTGTATGCAATTGACGGTTCATTGGTGGAAGGTTTCGGACCACAAAATGGTTTCCGTTTACCGGCCTACCATCGTGCTGATTTATCTGCCACTTGGACCCCAAAACACAAGACTAAAAAACGCATGGAAGGTAGTTGGACTTTCTCTGTTTACAACATATACAGCCGCTTTAACCCGTATATTATTTATTTGGACACCGGAGGCAGTGTTGGCAATAATGCTTCGGTTAGTGCTAAACAAATTGCGCTCTTTCCAATCCCATTACCTTCTGTTACTTGGAACTTTAAGTTTTAAAACTCAGTAACCGTATTTCTCTTTCCAACAACGCAATAAATAAGCTCTCGCTTCATTTTCACGTGGATTGTTGCCCGGTTCATACAGGGTAGTTCCTTTTACTGCTTCAGGCATAAATTCAGCCTGCACAAAATTGCCTTCAAACGAATGAGCGTATTGGTAATTTTTTCCATAATCTAAATTCTTCATGAATTTAGTTGGTGCATTGCGTAAATCCAATGGCACCGGTAAATCACCGGTATCACGCACTACGGCCAACGCTTTTTCTATAGCCATATAAGTAGCATTGCTTTTGGCTGATGTTGCCAAATAAACCACACACTGCGATAAAATAATGCGGCACTCCGGATAACCAATCACATTAACAGCCTGAAAACAGGAATTAGCAAGTACTAAGGCCGTTGGATTTGCATTGCCAATATCTTCACTGGCTAAAATCAATAAACGGCGGGCTGTAAACGAAGGATCTTCTCCCCCCTCAATCATTCGAGCTAAATAATACAAGGCAGCATTCGGGTCAGAGCCGCGTATGCTTTTTATAAAGGCTGAAATAATATCATAATGCTGCTCGCCATTCTTATCATACAAGGCCAGCTTTTGTTGAATGATTTGCATCACCACTTCATCCGTAATAACAACAGTTTGCGAAGTATCACAATTATTAATCACCAACTCAAGTGTATTCAATAGTTTACGCGCATCTCCCCCGCAAAACTTAAGTAGCGCTGCTGTTTCCTTTAATTCAATTGAATAATTTTTAAGCAACTCATCCTGTTGCAATGCTTGTTGCATCAATTGCAATAATTCTTGCTCCGAAAAGTTTTTTAGAATATATACTTGACAACGACTCAGCAATGGACTAATCACTTCAAAAGAAGGATTTTCAGTAGTAGCACCAATAAGTGTAATGGTTCCTTTTTCAACAGCACCTAATAAGGAGTCCTGCTGACTTTTATTAAACCGATGTATTTCATCAATAAACAAAATGGCTTTTCCGTTAATCTGTGCTTTTTGAATTACTTCACGAACTTCTTTAACACCACTATTGATGGCACTTAATGTATAAAAAGGAAGCGCTAATTGCTTGGCAAACAAGAGTGCTAATGTAGTTTTACCAACGCCCGGAGGTCCCCAAAACAGCAGCGAGCTTACTTGGCCATTTTGCAACATTCTACGCAATGGTTTTCCTTCAGCCATTAAATGACTTTGTCCAATATATGTATCAATAGAATTAGGACGCATCCGTTCTGCCAAAGGACGATCTTTAAGCGCTGTAGTAGTAAATAAATCACCTGTTGCGGACATACCTCGTGTGGATTGAAAAACGAAATTACAAAAAGACGCTAGTTTCTTTGGTAAATATTCCAAAAGAAAATACCCAACTTAGCTGTACAACTGATTTCAATTGTGGTTTAAGCTGATGAGAATCAATTCAGGTAGTCTGAATTACTGTTATCTTTAAATCACATTCAAGCATCACGATGAAACTGTTTATAAAAAAACTGATACTCGGTAAACCCATTCATAACGAAGCGCCAATACAAAGCGCTATTAGTAAGCATATACACAATATTCATTCGATATGGGAAAATGAACAACATGATGATATCGGTTTAGAGAAATTGTTGCGGCTCTTTTTAGCAATATCGCAATTTTTATTTATCGGCACCTATTTAAAACAATTCACAGGTCGCTATGGTATTGCCTTTCGCGACTTTACCGTAGAGTTACTCGTACTGCTGAAAGTAGCCTTTCCCTTGCTAATAATTATTAACCATTGGCAACACCTTACACTAGTAGTTTGGGGGATGATATGGCTAATGATTGAAACTTTATTACATGTTTCTACTTTGATATTTGCCTCCGATAACCTGTCAAGACCGTGCTCCTACAAGCGTGCCATGTTATTGGTATTTTTTAACTACATCGAAATCATATTGGATTTTGCAGTAATTTATTCTTCGGGTAATTATTTGAATAAACCCTTCGCAAGCACATTCGATCCTATCTATTTCAGTTGTATTACTTCGGCCACAATTGGTTATGGTGATTTTGTTCCGGTTACCGACTTTGGAAAAGTGTTGGTGTGTTGTCAATCCTTGATTTTCTTAATATTTGCTGTTTTATTCATCAACTTTTTTACCACCAAGGTTGAAAATCATGGTTATTTTGATCACAGCAACACCAAATAATGTGGCCCTCCTGTATCGGAACTATTGATTTAACCTAGCTCCTTGTAGTTGCAATGTTAAGCCTAAGATTAGCATTTTAGCGTGTATTTTTATACATTTGCAGCCATTGCAATTATGGAACACAATCCCTTATTAAACGGAATTTCTGTCAAAGAACACGATGAAACGCGTCAAGGAGAAGCTTTTGGTAGTAATCCTGCTACGCAACTGAACGTTAATGCACCCGCCAACGGAAAACAGTTTTACGTTGAAAGCTACGGCTGTGCCTTGAATTTTAACGACAGCGAAATCGTTGCCACCTTATTGAATAAAGAAGGTTATGGCATTACAACCAATTACAAAGAAGCCGACTTAATTTTAATCAACACCTGCTCGATACGTGAAAATGCCGAACAAAAAGTGCGTGAACGGCTTCGTCAATTTAAGGCTGTTAAAAAAACTCGTCCTGAAACACTAATTGGTGTTTTAGGCTGCATGGCTGAGCGTTTAAAAGAAAAGCTTTTAGAACAAGAGCAAATGGTTGATTTAATAGTAGGACCGGATGCTTATCGTTCCTTAACCGAATTAATTCAAGAAGCTGCTTCAGGTCATAAAGCCGTAAACGTGTTATTGAGTCGCGAAGAAACGTATGCCGATATATCCCCTACCCGTCTTTCATCAAATGGCATCAACGGGTTTGTGACTATAGCCAGAGGTTGTAATAACATGTGCAGTTTTTGTGTTGTTCCGTATACACGTGGTCGTGAGCGTAGCCGCGATGCCTATTCTATTGTTGCAGAAGCTACTATGCTCTTTAATGAAGGGTTTAGAGATATCACCTTATTGGGTCAAAACGTAGATTCTTACCATTGGCAAAATGAAGCAGAAGGCAGTTTATCTATCAACTTTGCGCAATTATTGGCTATGGTAGCAGCTATCAGTCCTGATTTACGTGTGCGCTTTTCTACTTCACATCCAAAGGATATCACCGATGAAGTATTGTATACGATGTTAGCCCATGAGAATATCTGTAAACAAATCCACTTGCCTGCACAATCCGGAAACTCGGAAGTATTGGAACGTATGAATCGTACTTATGATCGGGAATGGTACTTGCAGAAATTTAATCGTATCAAAGAATTGATACCTGAATGTGCAGTGAGTACCGATATTATAACCGGATTTTGCGGAGAAACCGATGAACAACATGCTGATACCATCTCGATGATTAACTATTGCAAATTCGACTTCAGTTATCATTTTAAATACAGTGAAAGAAGTGGAACCCCGGCTCAAAAGAAATTTGCAGACGATGTACCTGAAGAAGTTAAACAGCAACGTTTGGATGAAATTATTGCCTTGTGCCGTTTTTATGCTCACGAGAAAAACAAAGCTGCTGTAGGACAAACGTTTAAGGTATTGATCGAAGGACCTTCACATAAGAAAGTTGATGGGCAATTGTGTGGTCGTAATACGCAAAATCAAATGATTGTTTTTCAAGGTGGTCAAGCGCAGAAAGGAACCTATGTTCATGTGAAAGTAACGGCAACAACAACCGGAACTTTAATTGGTGAAATTGTTTAATTTATTTTTTTACTATGTCCGATAATAAAATTAGATGTCCGGTGCACTAAATCTCAACTGGAAATGGATTACCATGATCAGGAATGGGGCACTCCGTTGCACGATGATGATAAACTTTTTGAATTTATAGTGTTAGATTCATTTCAAGCCGGTTTAAGCTGGAAAACCATTTTAAACAAACGTGAAAATTTTAGAAAAGCCTTTGCAGGATTTGATGCTAAAAAGATAGCCAAATTTGACGCTGCAAAAGTTGAAAAATTAATGTTGGATGCCGGTATCATTCGTAATCGTTTAAAAATTGAAGGCACCGTAAAAAATGCAAAAGCCTTTTTAGCTACGCAAAAGGAGTTTGGTACCTTTGATAAATACATCTGGCAATTTACAGGTGGTAAAACGATAAACCATAAATTAGGCAATCACTATCAACCGATCGTATCTTCCCCGGAATCAGATGCCATGAGCAAAGATTTAAAAAAACGCGGATTTACTTTTGTAGGTACAACTATTTGTTATGCCTTTATGCAAGCCGCCGGCATGGTAAATGATCACATGACCAGTTGCCATCGTTACAAACAATTGGCTTAATTATTTTTAATAAAATCGATGGTATGATTCAACAATTGAATCGTATCAGCAGGTAATTTTTCTGAAGTATAAGGGTGCGTTCCACCAAAAGTATGTGTTGCTCCGGGCAATAAGATCAGTTTGGTATAAACCGTATTCCAATCGGCCATATGAACGGCCTTTTCGTAAGGAACCGCTTCATCAGCCATACCATGAATAATGAGCATAGGCTTATGCAAAGCCTTTACCGTATTCGGAATATGTAAGGCAGCAATATTAGTTTGATAATCATCTACTAGCTGATAATACATTGGCAATCGCTGTCCGGTACGTTTGTTTTCAATGTACATCACACCACTTTTCATCCAATTCAACATTTCTTCATCCGACCAATAATTAAGAAATTCATTAACAGAAGCCCAAGTAATTATTGATTGAATACGAGCAGATGCTGCACCGGCTAATATTGCTATTCCGCCTCCGCGACTATGACCAACCATGTGCAAGCTGCTTATTCGCGATTTAAAAACCGGATGTGCCGTTATAAAATCAATTACTGTTTGCGCATCATACAACTCTTTCGTAAAATTATTCTTCCCGAAAGTATCTTCCTCGCTAATGTTAGCCGGATGTAAGGGAGTAGTACCGTTGTGACTAAAATTAAATTTAAGCCAAGCCACACCTTGCTTTGCGGCAATAGCGGCTATTAAGGGGAAGTGCCCCCAATCTTTAAATCCCTTAAAACCATGACAAAAAATCACTAAAGGATAGGGTTCTAGTAGTGGAAAGGTGATATCAATTAATAGGGGAAGTCCTTCTGCTCCTGTTAATTCAAAATGTTCAGTATGGGTTTTAAAAGCTATCAATGGATTACATTAATCTTTAACGAATTTTGCAGTAAGGCTTGTTCCATTCGAATGCTGAAAAGCTTTTAAATAATAGCTACCCTTTGGTAAATCTGCCACTGAAACTTCATTTTGTTCTACTGACGAAAGACGAATTTGCTTAACTAAGCTACCAAGTGCATCATAGATAAATCCGGTATATTCACCTGATTGGCTCAGTGTTATGTGGAGCGTGGTTTGTGTTGGATTGGGCGTTAGGCTAATAAACGGTTGAGCCGCTTCAGTGCCAATTCCTCCTGCAGTAACAAGAAAGGTATAGGATAATGAATCCATTCCGCAATCATTGAAAACATACAAGGTAGCTGTAAAAGTTCCGGTATGCGGATAAACATGGTTGGGGCTCCAAAGCAGGTTGCTTACCCCGTCACCGAATTTCCAAAAAGAACTATCAGCCTCTACTGATTGATTGTTGAATTGTATGAGTTGCCCGTTATGAGCAATACTAAATGCCGCTACCGGTGGTGAATTACGAATGAACGCATAAACCGGAATTTTCGGTCCGGCACAACCGGCTAAACGTAAATGCCAATCGTAGAAATATAAATAGTAAGCCGGATTTAAGGTATTGGTTACAATGCTAAATACACCGGCTATCGTGTAAGGATAAGAAGCACCTGAAGTGTTACGCATAAGTCCGGTAGTAGTCCCCAAAGCATCCACTTTGTAATTTAAGCCCGGAGCCAAAGTAAATTGTGGATGAATGTATTGTTTAACGCCCGGAACGGTAATTATAGTTGTATCGCGCTGTAAAACATTATTAAAGGCATCTAATAAACGTATAATAACCTTACCGGTATTTATTGGATACACTGCTAAGGAATCTAAGATTAAACCTTGCCCTACATTAAAAACCATGGCATCGCTGTAAAAAATGGTTCCCCCGGCATTACCTATAGCGGTATCCGGAGCACCCAACTGTGCATTAACATAAGAATGTGCTTCCGCCCAATAAATGGTATTGGTTAAAAGCATGGGCGTATAGAATTGATTGCCGATAGCCAATAAAGTACTCGTAGTATCGGATGCAAACCAATAGATTAAACCATTTGGCGTTGAAGCACTCATGGTAAAGGTTGATGCTAAACAAGCGTGTTGGCTTTTAGCTTGAATTGCTGTTGGAGTGTTGGCAATATAACTGGTTTGTTCCAGCGTATCATTCAAGGTGTTATTGTCTTGCGACAGCGATGTATAGACTTTAAAATGATAAATACCATTAGTAGGACAAGTCAATTGATTCATTTGTAAAAGTTTGCTAGTACCGGGTAAAATGGTATCTGTTATTGTACCGGTATAGAAACCTGCAATGATGCCGCTCACCACCACGGTAACCGGAACATGATGCACGGTATCAGTTCCAGTATTAGCCACGACCACTTGTAAATTAAAGGTATCCCCTTTGCAAATAAACACTTTAGGTGATGCCAATTGAACCACCCTTACATCGCGATTTGCGCTAACTTTAATGGTCAGTAATACAAATAGGAAAGAAAAGAATAAGTACTTCATAGGTATAGTTTCGATACAACCGGTACCGTTAGTCATTTCTTTCAAAGTTACAGCAAGTTTCCGTGAATAAAAACAGTTGTTATACGTATTAATCAGGCTTTTGTACACTGAATTGGGCAATCCCTACCGCCTATTCCCATTCGATGGTTGCAGGTGGTTTGGTACTGATATCATAAACAACCCTATTAATTCCTTTTACCTTGTTGATGATGTCGTTCGATATTTTAGCCAATAAGTCATAAGGTAAATGCACCCAATCTGCCGTCATTCCATCTACACTACTCACGGCACGTAAGGCTAGTACAAATTCATAGGTACGTTCATCACCCATAACTCCTACGGTTTTTACGGAAGTTAAAATGGCACCGGCTTGCCATATTTTATCGTACCAACCGGCATCACGTAAATTTTGAATATAAATTGCATCCGCTTCTTGTAATAAATGAATCTTCTCTTCTGAAATTTCACCAATAATACGAATCGATAATCCGGGGCCTGGAAATGGATGACGACCTAAAATACTTGCGGCAATACCTAAAGCCTTTCCAACGCGACGAACTTCATCTTTAAATAATAAACGCAACGGTTCAGTAATTTTTAAATGCAATTTTTCAGGTAATCCACCAACATTGTGATGTGATTTAATGGTTTGACTCGGACCGCCATGAACACTAACGGATTCTATGACATCGGGATAAATAGTGCCTTGAGCTAACCATTTGGCATTCGCAATTTTTTTCGATTCACTTTCAAAAACATTGATAAAAGTTTTGCCAATAATTTTTCTTTTTGTTTCGGGATCACTCACCCCGTTTAATTGCGAAAGAAATAAGTGAGACGCATTAACACTAAGCACATTAAGTCCCATTTCTTTATACACGGCCAACACTTGTTCATACTCCCCTTTTCGCAGCAATCCATTATCAACAAAGATGCAATGCAACTGCTTGCCTATAGCTTTATGCAATAACACGGCAGCTACAGTTGAATCAACACCGCCACTTAAAGCTAATATTACTTCATCCTGTTGCAATTGCTTTTGTAAATCGGCAACGGTACTATCGATAAAATGTTCGCTGGTCCAATCTCCATCACATTGGCATTGCTCAAATAAAAATTCTTCCAACAATAATTTTCCCTTTTCACTATGAGTCACTTCCGGATGAAATTGAACACCCCATACCGGATTTTCATACACACCGGGTTTACTTTGATAAAAAGCTACCGGAATAGAAGAAGTAGTACCTGTCACTTCAAAGGCATCTCCCAAAGAAAGAATTGAATCTCCATGGCTCATCCATATTTGAGAATCGTTAATAGCAGCATGTCCTTTAGTAGTGTCAGTAATCAATAAACGTGCTCTTCCATATTCGCGGCTATTGGATTTAGCCACTTGACCTCCCGTATTTTTAGCAATCAATTGTGCACCATAACATATACCCAATACCGGAATTTTACCAAGGAATTGCGTCAAATCAAGGTTTGGTGCTTCCACATCATTAACACTGCATGGGCTACCACCCAAGATTATCCCTTTTATTTCCGATGTCAAGGTAATAGGGGTATGATAAGGTAAAATCTCGCAATAAACTTGACATTCACGAATACGACGGGCGATAAGTTGGGTATATTGTGAACCAAAATCGAGAATGATGATTTTTTGAAGTTGCATAAGGGACATCTTTTGAACGGGCAAAACTACGTATTAAAGTGTTTAAAAAAGCGTGTTCGCCCGATTTAATGTTTACCGTATAATTGATTTTATCCACGCTTTTTATCAGATTTTAACTTCTCAATTCATTTAAAATTATCTTTGTCGTTTAATCGCATTCCACATGAGATACTCCTTACTTTTTTGTTTTATGGCCTTAGCGGCTGTAAGCTTCAATGCTTGCACCAACAGCGATAAACAAGCTAAAATTAAAGCACATATTGATTCCTTAAGTCGCTTAAACCCCGACTTGGGAAGATACTCGGTCGAAATAGAAAAATCGCCTAACAATGCCGATTTGTACCTTTCAAGGGGCACTATTTTTTATCAGATGGATTTATTGGATGATGCAGCTAAAGATCTATATAAAGCCATTCAATTGGATTCTACCAATATCAGCTATTATTTAACCTTTGCGGATATCAATGTAAAGGCTCGTTATTTGAAAGTAGCAGTTACCTATTTGAAAAAGGCTGAAAAAATGGATCCGCAGAACAAGGAAATTGCGATCAAGTTAGCCAAAGTAAATCTTTACTTAAAAGAATACACGGCTGTTATGGAAGAAACGAATCGGGTTATTGGTTTAGATAAAACCGATGAACGCAGTTATTTATTACAAGGTATTGTCTACAAAGAGAAAGGTGACACAACACAAGCTATTCGTACCTTCCAGATAGCAGTTGACAACAATCCGGAAAGTTACGACGCTTACATGCAATTGGGCTTATTATGTGCTGCTAAACACGATGCTAAAGCAGAAAAGTATTTAATCAATGCGATTCGTATTGATAGTTTGCGTTATGAAGGCGTATATGCCTTGGCAATGTATTATCAAGAACACAAACAAATTCGAAAAGCCATTGATGTTTATCGCAATTTAATTGTTAGAAATCCCCAAGAGCCACAACCCATCTATAACCTGGGCTATATCTATTATCAATTGGATTCTATTAAAATGGCTTATAATCATTTTACCTTGGTAATTCAAACTTCTCCTTTAAATGCTGATGCGTACTATATGCGTGGATTGTGCAATGTAAAGCGTAAAATTAGAAATGAAGCTATCAGTGATTTCACCCAAGCCCTTCGTATTCGCGAAGATTTTCCTGAAGCACGAAAAGAACTCGACCAATTACAAGGAAATAAATAGCATTGTGAAACTTCATAATGGTTTGCATTTACTAATTTAACAAATAGAAGAGCTGATGAATAAGTTTATGATAGCTATCGTTCTCGAAGGAATTGCAAGAAACAAGAATGAAGTTATTGCCAAGAGCCTTGGAAATAATATAAGAATGGGAAACAAACGGGGCATTAGTGGCGTCGTATATAAAAAGTGAACCAGCCGGTATATATATGGTGCTATTGGCTTTAGATAATGCTGATGCTAATTCAAAACTCGCAACACTACCCTATTATCTGTATATGAAAATTGAAATTACGTCCTTAAAAAACTAAGACCGGTTTTAAATAGCCATCCCCGAAAAAATCTACTATAAGTTCATTGGACAAGTGTATTGAACGTGTTGGTAATTGGCAATACATGACCATTAAGGGTAATATGTAATTCAGCTGCTAGGCAATAATCGCCTATTCAAGTAATTTATCCAAAAGGGTGACAACTTACAATTTACTGAAATAAAAAAAGGCCTGCATAGTTTACCATGCAGGCCTTTTTATGAATTAGGATTAGCTTATTTGTCTAATACAACACTTTGAGTTGAAGTACCAGTAGCTGTTTGAACTTTTACGAAGTAAATGCCATTAGCTTGAGCTGTCAAATCTAAATTAATTTTAGATAAACCT
>JAHEYX010000258.1 GCA_023251415.1 Chitinophagales bacterium | reverse complement strand
TGACGCGTTACTTTTGATTTCACCAACTAATGATACACTTGATATTATTGGAATTATGTGTAGTAATCCGACTACCTGTTGGGTTTTTGGTTCAGATTCTACTAAAGATCGTACTTTGGTTCGTAACCCGAATATTCACAACGGTAATCGCAACTGGGCAAACGCAGCCAGCGAATGGACCGGTTACGCTGTGAACACCTTAAGCAATATCGGATCTCACAATATGACTCCATGCAGCATCGGGACTACCCCAATTTTGAATTTTATCCCTAATTCGGCTACTTATGGAGAAGCTGCCGGTACCGTTACTATTCCTATTACCCTTAGCAACCCTAATCCGACTGTGGTTACCGTTACGGTTAACTTAAACGGAGGTACTGCCACTAGCGGTTCTGATTTTACTTATAACTCGCAAGTTGTTACCTTCCCAATTAGTACCGCTGCTTCTCAAACGCAGAACGTTACTTTTGCCATTATTGATGATGTGGCTATGGAAAGTGCCGAAACAGCCGGTTTGATTTTAACCAATGTTACCGGAGGTGCTATTAATGGTATTGATTCTACCTTTACTTTAACTATTAATGATAACGATACACCTAATCCCCCATCGGTTCATTTCTCCACTTCTACCAGTACAGTTGCCGAAAACGTTGGAAATTTAACTTTAACCATTACTATTAGCAACCCGAACGCTAATCCTACTTCTGTAGATGTAACCATGACCGGAGGAACTGCTACCAGTGCTTCTGATTATACTTTTACCTCCCCTACTACTGTAACTTTCCCTGCTAACTCTTCAACTGCTCAAACGATTACTGTTCCAATTATTGATGATGCTACAGTAGAAAGTTCTGAAACGATTACTTTCCATTTATCTAATGCAACCAATTCGGCTACTATTACCAGCCCAATTAATCATACCGCTACCATCACCGATAACGATACTCCTGCAAGTAATGCGGTAGTTACGTTCTCTGCAATCAGCGATACCAAATTAGAAAATGCCGGTACGGTTACCGCAACCTTTGCAATTGCTAATCCAAGTTCTAGCCCAATTACAGTAAACTTAGCTACTGCAGGAACAGCTACTTATAATACCGATTATGGTTTCATTACTTCTAATCCGGTTACTATTCCTGCCGGAAATACTACTTTCCCATTCTTGATTAATATTACCGATGACGGAGCACTTGAAGCTAACGAAACAGCAATTGTTAAAATCAGCTCAGTAAGTGGAGGTACTATTGGTGTTGATTCCATCTTTACTTTAACTATTACAGATAACGACGGCGTTGGAATTAAATCAATCGGAGCTACAGATAAAGTTACCGTTTCTCCAAACCCGGTTGCTGCCAATGGCCAATTGAATGTAAATGGAGGAGCTGTCAATAAAACAGCTCAATTTGAATTGTACAATGTATTAGGTGTAAAAGTGCTTTCAGAAACTGTTGTACAGAATAAAGTAAGCTTAAGCGGTAAAAATTTATTACCTGGAGTTTACTTCTACAAAGTATACATCAATGATGAATTAAGCAGTACCGGACGTGTGATTGTACGTTAATTCTATCGTTAATACTAGCTAAAACCTCTTTCGAGTGCGCTTTTGCAAATCTTGAAAGAGTTTTTTTTATTTGGTAATTCGAGCAAACTTCAATAATTTTAATAAATATTTAAAAATAGATGCAACCCTTTTAAAAAGGTACTCGTCTAATTAGATAAGAACCACCTGTTGATGAAGTGAAAAAGCTATTTTTAAATCAGTAGCGTATGTCGGTAAACCCTTACACAATAAGCCCAGCAGAATTAGAATTGATAGAAGGCTGTCAAAAGGGGAAAGCTATATACCAAGAAAAACTTTACAAAACTTTTGCGCCTAAAATGTATGCCGTTTGTATACGGTATTCAAACAGTATTGAAGATGCGCAAGATTTATTGCAAGAAGGATTTATTAAAGTATACAATTACATCAATAAATACCGCAAAGAAGGTTCGTTTGAAGGTTGGATACGCCGGATTTTTGTAAATACTGCCATTGAATACTATCGCAAATCGAGCAATATGTATTCGGTGGTAGAACTTAAAACAAGCATCGCAGTTGAAAATGTAGATGAATCGGCAATTAGCCAAATCAGCTCTGCTGAATTGCTTAAAATGGTGCAACAATTATCACCGGGCTATCGAACCATTTTCAACTTATATGCAATTGAAGGGTATAACCATAAAGAAATAGGCGAATTGTTAGGAATTAGCGAAGGAACTTCAAAATCACAGTTGGCCAGAGCAAGAATGTTATTACAAAAAATGCTGATTGCAGCACAAAGTTTTAGAAAAGAGTCCTATGTCGAGTGCATCTAAAAAAAATATTGAACAAATTTTCCATGATGGTTTAAATCACATGGAAATAACTCCGCCGGACGCTGTTTGGATGAAAATTCAACCCGGCCTGCCCAAACAAAAAGTACCTTTTTTTACTTTTTTTCGTTTGGCAATAGCCGCTTCTATGATTATTGCCGTACTTACCTTCCTTAAATTTAATCCTTTTGCCGATACCTTAAATAAAGAAGTTGCAAGCGCCACACTTCCTATTCGTCAAAAATTAAACAACTCGGTTAAACAATTGGCTTCCGGTTTTCATAAAAATAAACCTGAACCAACCAGCACCAATACAAACTCCGGTAATTCATTAATCGCTGCTATTAGCACCACCCCTTTTCCAATTAAAACTGCAGTTGCTTCAGAGGTTAAAGAATTGGAGTTGGTTAAACACACTACTATTGCTACTGAACTTAAAAACGCAAGTGCTACTATACATGAAACCGGTACCGGTGCTCCCGGAAATTTATTAGCCAGCAATGATGAATCGATACTTCCGGAAGAAATTTCATTGCACACCGGGGCTTTAAACCCAAGTACAGATTTTGCCGACTATAACCGCAATGAACCTCGTAAAGTAACCGACCGTGTGTTTATCGACGAACAATTGAAACGTCAATTCTATTTTGTAAAAGGTTTCAATATTGGTATGAAATCAGAATTTAATAATACCTGGATTCTGGTAAGTACCCCGCAAACTACTTTCGACAATCCGCAAGTTAACTTTAAAATCAACGGTGGCTTAGCTTATGGATTAACTGCCGGTTACGACTTCAGTAATAAATTCGGTATACAGGGCGAATGGCACATGGTAAGTCAAATGGCACAACGTTATGAAGTAAGTAAAGCTTATACTATACAAGATCGTTATATCAAATTGACTTACATGAATTTCCCGGTTATCGCGAAATTTAAAATGAGTCGCTTAACGGCCTTGGATAAAAACCCGATTGTTATTAATTATATCATGGGTTTACAATACGGCATCATCCGTACCGGCGATGTATTGGCTGCTAAATCCGATGAAATGGATATACGCCAACAAATTAACTCACAACAATGGAGTGTGGTTTTAGGTATCAATTATGATTTATACTTGAGTCAACATTTATTCTTCTCTATCGGAGGTCGTACTACATTTGGTAAAGATATTCGTCCGGCCTTGTTCTCCGATGTTGCTTCACACAAATCACGTAACTTCACTTTAGGTTTAGAAGCCGGTTTACATTACAAGTTGTTTAATAAACAATAATACTCCGGTACTTTTAGAATTGCAACAAGCAGTGATTGATTCTTTCACTGTGCTCTAGTTTATTCAAAAGCCTTGCTGTCTTAATTTACAAGGATGTAGGAAAATGAAATTAACTAAGTAGCCTCAAAGCAATTGGTAGCACTCACACTAAAAGACCGATAAGACAAACAGCTAATGATCAGACAAAAGACATATTAAAGCATTGGAAATCTATATAATTAAAATATAACTTTGAAAATGTTTACTGAAATCAAAATAAGTATTATCTTTGCGCTCAGTTTAAATGTTTGGTATTTTATTTAAAATAGTTTACATTTACCTCAATGAACTTATAAAATGAACAATTTTTTTGAAGAATTAAAAAAGTATTTCGAGGTTACGCCACGAGAGAAAGTCTTGGAAGATTGGGCAAAAAGTGCTGAATTTGACAAGGTGGGTCCAACAGTTGAAGAATTTTTGCATAATACTAATCAATATTATCAAATTCATTCTGAGGAGCCTTTAGGGGTTTGTTTAACAGGAATTAACGAATATGACCCGAAGTTTACTTCGGGTTTTTTTATGTCTAATAAAAATATATCAATATGCAAAAAGCAGCATTTTCAATTATAAATTATCAATTTGATAGAGTTCAAATTGATTTAAACAATCATAAAAGTAAAGATTTAGAATTAGCATTTAAAACAAATGGGATATACGAAAATGAAAACAGTACTTTTGAATTGCATTTCGTAGTCAATGTTTCAAACAAAGTAGCTGAAAATCCATTCGTAGAAATCAGTTGTAAAGGAAATTTTAAATTCGAAAACGTTTCACGTTTCGAAGAAATTCCAGATTTTTTCTACAGAAACAGCATTGCTATATTATTTCCTTATGTTAGAGCTTATCTTAGTTTAGTAACTACTCAAGCTAATGTACCGGGTATTATTTTACCTACACTCAACTTATCCAATTTAGAGACTGAATTGAAAAGAAATACCACAACTAAATAATTGAATATTGGCTATCAAAACAGTATATCAAACACTTGAAGACAGAGGCAATCCAGATTATGTAGAAAATAATGGGCCATTCCCTTGCAATAGAAATAATGCTTGGTTAGGAAATGGGAATGTGGCCGTAAATTTTAGCAGGTTGTAAATATAGTTTGATGTTTTGAATTTTGCATCATGGAATTGAAACGGAAGCAAGCTCTGCTGAGGAGCAACTTGCCAGGGATAAATTCC
>JAHEYX010000257.1 GCA_023251415.1 Chitinophagales bacterium | reverse complement strand
TTCATAGCTTCCTCCTCCCAACGCTCCGGAATAAATTTTTCCGGTTCCGAAAAATAACGCTCATCATGATGCAATAAATAAGTGATGGTCCATAAGGTACACCCCTTCGGAAAAAAATAATCGTTAATCACGATATCTTCTTTTGGTGATCTGGAGAATGTCCAGGCCGGTGGATATAAACGTAAAGCTTCTTTAACTATATTTTTGGTATATACTAAATCAATATAATGCGCTACTCCTGGCGTTTCTCCCTTTATCACCTGATCCACTTCGGCATACCATTTATCGGCTATTTCAGGATTTTTGCCCAATAAATAAAACGACCAAGTTAAAGCTAAAGTAGTAGTTTCATGTCCGGCTAAAATAAAAGTCATTACTTCATCCCGTATTTGTTGATCATTCATTTGTGCATTGGTTTCTTCATCTTTTAATTCCATCAACATCGACAACAAATCTGTACTGCTACTCAAATCTTGTTTCCGATAATTGGCAATAACATCATTAACCACTTTATCGAGCTGCACTTTCAATTTGAAAAAACGATTAACCGGAGGTATAGGAATTTCATGGATTAAACAATAGGTATAAAACGGATTTGATAAAACACGATTGATTAAGTTAATCAACTCCGAAACATAATGCCCTACATCATCAATCAATTCATCCGATAAACCGGTTCCAAATAAAGCTTTCGTGATTACTTTCATGGTAACACGTGTCATGGCTTGATTGATATTAACCCATTCCCCTTCTTTCCATTTTTTCATTTCAGCTTCAGCACATGCCACCATCGTATCGGCATAAGCAGCTATTCGTTGCGGATAAAAGGCGGGCTTAATCAATTTACGTTGTTGTTTGTGATACAACCCATCTGCAGTAAACAAACCCATTCCCAATAACTTGCGAAACGCTTTAAAGAAATAAGTGCGCTGCATTTCTGGCCCGTGTGTTGTCAATAGTTCTTTTATCAATTCAGGATCATGAATAAAATAATTTTTGATGCCCGTAAATGAAACATCACAAACATCCCCATAGGTTTGTTGCATTTTTTTAGCATAAGGAATGGTCTGGTGCGCTGCTTGTTTGTATTCCAAAAAATCAGTGAGTAAGGGTATTAATTTTCTTTTGGGCATCTGTTTCATAGGAATGTATTTTACTTACACCTGTAAAGTGCTACAAGCATTATTGTTTACTGAAATTATTTGTTGACCATTCCAATTGGATACGTTTCGCAACTTTGGTCTTGGGTCGGCGAAAACAGTAATAAAAAGCTATACCACTACTAATGCCTTGCATCACTAATACAAATGCATCCACCAACACAAATTGAATGGGATGTTTAACTTGAAAATAAAAAGCTCCAACAAACAAGTATAATGAACCAACCAAGGCGCTGTAAAGAAGCCCGTAATAAATACCGTGTTTAATAGAACTGCCCTTTTGAGGAGTTGCAGCATATAAACGGCAACTGACTATGGTTCTTATCAACTCGGCTGCCAATCCGGCAAGCACTTGCTTAAAGGTGTACCCATCGTTGTTGTAGCTTTTAAATTGAAACACAAATGCAATACTATAAGAGCTGCATAAAACAGTAAGCAGTAGCACTATAAGTACAACCAAATAAATACTACTGCTTTTATAATAACTAGTTTTCATGTTTAGGATAGCCAATTAAATAAGTTGCTCTTAAACTCAAGGCGTTTTTTGTTTGTCCGTATTCCCACTGATAATTGTTATCGATTTCAGTAGCTAATTGCCGAAGTTCTTCAGCAGTATACATACGCAATATAGAAACTGCACCATCCCATATAGTATATAGCGGAATTAAAGGAATGAGGTAGGTGAACACAAATCGTGAAAATGTAACGGGTTTAAAAAACGGGGTAGCCAGCAAAAAAGCAATGGGGTGAACGAGCAGTAAAGCCATGATTTGCAAGGGACGAAAAAATTGAGCATCACCATCAAAAATAGCTATTGGTGCTTTGGCTTTTACTGCATCAACCACTATATGTTGTACTTGCTCCGGTTTAAAATGATGTATAGCAGAATAGAGCACGCGAAACCCCTTAAGGTTGTGTGGAACTTGCATAACATCAATAGCGGTAGCTGCATAACCTATACTTCCCTTACCCTGTTTCTTCATCCATTCAAACGCCTGAATATTTGGGAATTTATCGGTGAGTAACACCGTATATTTTGCTTCATCATCTTTGTTTAAATAAAGCATCACTTCATCTATATAGCCACCTCCACCAGAACATAAATCGATTAGTTTAGTTTCCGCGTTCAATTCTAAAGCTTTCTTCAGAAGCGGAATCGTTGGTTGATATAATTTAGTCCAATTCAAAAAATAACGTAAATAATCAGTACCTCCGGATCGTATGATATCCGGAAACCAACTCAAATCTTCGAATTCGAATAAGTAGCGTCTGAAAAATGCATTACTTCGTTTCATGCTTTTACAATTAAAATCAAATTACCCTTAACCGTAGCTTTGTTTGTCATAAGCGTTGGCATTTAATAATTAAACACGGCAAGGTAGTTTTCTTATTGAGGTGTTTCATCGGTTCTTCTATTTCATGCACACTCACTAATCCATAGTTTTTGAATTCGTGTTGCACTGTGTTTTTATCATAGAAGAAAACTGCTAAACCGTTTTCTAATAAATAGCGATCTGTACTTAAGCGCTTTCCATTACCATATAAATCACTTGTTTTTGCGATCACTACAAACACCATCCATCCCTTTGACGGCAAATGCTGGTAACAAGTTGCGATAAATTTTTGTCGCTCAAATTTATGTAATAAATGCAAAACCGAATAATAATAAATGCCATCGAATTGCTTCTTAGTAAAAGGCATGTGACGAATATCTCCATGCGTTATACTAATAGGGTAATGCGCTTTAGCCAACTCAATCGCCTTTTTCGATAATTCAATTCCTTCTACAGTCATCCCCTTCTCCAGAAAAGGACTGGCATTACGTCCATATCCTATCCCCGGAATTAATACTGTTTTTACATACTGACGCAAAAAGAAGGAAGCCGTTATTACAGCAGAATCAGCCGGTTTAAAGCCCCAAGCGGTTTCAATGCTAGTAAATAATTGTTCCCAAATTTGCGCGGTTGATCTTGGCATAATTAATTTACCCTTTTCGACTTGATTTACTTTATGGTTTGATTTGATTCAAATTCTTTTTTCAACAACGAAAAGATAAACGAGTCATGAAATACTTCCTCGCTTTTGTGATGCTCACGTAAATAGCCTTCTTTAGAAAAGCCAAAGCGATTCAAATTCATGCGCGTAAACCCATAGTGTAAAACTGCTTCCATCGCCTCCGACATATATCCTTTGCGTTTGTATGCCTCATTAAATAAATCGTAACCAATTTCGGCACGTTGGTGTTGCAAATACCAAGTATGAAAATGACAATTGCCAATCGGTAAATTACTGTCGGTAGCAATCAATTTAAATTTAACAAAAGACTTGTTGTAGGTACATGTTCCTTTAAAGTGTTTGTCGCGTTCCAATTCCAATTCTTCAATAGACGTAAAATTCAATGCTTGCAGTAACTCTTCCGATTTAGTAAAGTTTGTAAATATCAATCGATACAAGTCGGGAGTAAATACCCGTAAAACCATGCGCTTTGTTTTTATTTCTTCAATTTCCATATAATGCTAATTTAATTGGCCAAGCGGTAAAACGGTTCTATCACTCGCCACTTCACTGCTTTTAAATCGGTATAATTGTATTCCTCAAATGCAGCACCCCAAAACGTTTTAGGATACTTTAAAAGTTGATCAATAACTAAAACCATAGTTGGAAATGGAATCAATTGTTTGGCTTCGGTCAATGAAAACCATTTGGTTCGTGCCGTATCGGCAAAACATTTTCCATTCGTATAGCCGCTAAAGTGCAACACATAAAACGGCTTCACTGTAACACGATAACGATTCGGTTTTTGATAAGTAAACAATCCTCCTAAGCGCAACGAATCATAAGTAAACCCCAAATAGGCCGCCATCGAATCAGTAAGGCTTTTAAAGGTAATTGGCCCTTCGTATCCAACTCCTTCTAATTCCCAAGCTTTATACGCATTATCGTATCGCAACAACAATTGATTACTGTCGTTGACAATAAGATACTTTACCCAAGTAGTGCTGATACTATCTGATTTGCTTTGCGCACTTCCCCTTGTCTGAAACATAAAACAGCAAAGGACAATTAGTAAGTAATTTAAGAATGATTTCATATCAACAGGCTAGCTTTATTGTTTTATTACTTTATAGGTTTGTTGAGCAGCATCGGATTGAATAGTTAAATAATAAATGCCAGTAGTTAAATTACCTGTATTGAATATAGTTTTACTAGCTGTCGTTTCTAGTTGATAAACCAATTTCCCTAGCATATCATACATACAAACATTAGCGTTTTTAGGTATTGTACAATCAATTGTAAATTCAGCAGTGCATGGATTCGGATAAATAGAAATTAGGTCATTGTTACTTAGCTCTTCTATGTTGTTTATTGCAATACTATTAGTATAACGTGCCGCTGCAAAGCTCATAGCCGAAGTGCCTGCACAAATTATTTTACCATCAGCCTGTAATGCTAAATCATAACCATAATCAGCAAAGTGGGTATTGCTATTCGGACTAAAATCAGTTGTGTCTAACCCATTTAATGCAAAGCCGCTGTCCAACACACCATTCGTGGTATAACGTGCTAATGCGAAATCATTGTTAGATAAAGTAGTTAAGTAAGGTTTGTTGGCTGTACCTCCTAAAATTATCTTTCCATCACTTTGTATAACGACGGCTCTGGCATAACATTCTTTGCCGGTTTGGAAATCTGTTGTTGTTATACCATTGGTACCGAAACTTGCATCGTATAAACCATTGGCAGTAAATCGGGCTAC
>JAHEYX010000011.1:6034-19887 GCA_023251415.1 Chitinophagales bacterium | reverse complement strand
GGTAGCTTCATCCATCACTAACACTGCCGGATTAAATACCATAGCACGTATAAACGAAATAAGCTGACGCTGCCCTAAAGATAAACTTTGCCCACGCTCCATAACCTGAAAATCATAAGCACCGGGTAATTGCTCAATAAAGGAATCAAGCCCAATTAAATTGGCTGCTTTTTTTATTTCGACTAAACTAATATCCGGATTATTTAAAACGATATTATCTTTTATAGAGCCACTAAATAAAAAAACATCTTGCAAAACCACTCCAATTTTTGATCGCAAAAAATTAAGCTGATAGTCTTCAATCAAAACATTATCCAAGTAAATTTTACCCGTTTGTAAATCATACATGCGGTTGAGCAATTGAATAATGGTTGATTTACCACTGCCTGTTGCACCAACAATAGCAATTGTTTCGCCGGCTTTAACTTCAAACGACACAGATTTTAATACCGGATGTTCGGGTAAATAGGCAAATGATACTTGATCAAAACGAACGTCACCTTTAATAACAGGCGCTGTAATTTGTCCATTATCTATTGTATGATTTTCTGTTTCAAGAATTGTTAAAATACGTTCGCCGGCAATCATTCCACGTTGAAGCGTATTGAATTTATCGGCTACTGCACGCAATGGTCTAAACAGCAAATTGATATAAAGAATAAATGAAAATAAAGAACCGATAGTACAAAGTTGATTGAGCACGCCATGAGCCCCCCACCATACTATTAAAGCAATACCTAATGATGAAATAAACTCGACTACCGGAAAAAAGATGGCATAAGCCCAAATTGCATTGATATTGGCTTTTTTTAAGTCGGCGTTAATAGTGGTAAATTGTGCACTTGTTTTTCGTTCTGCATTAAACAATTGTACTAATGACATACCACTGATATGTTCTTGAAGAAAAGCATACAATTTACTAATCTGTGTACGCTCCATTTGATACGCTTTATTAACCCATTCTTTAAAAAAATAGGTACTAATTAATAACAATGGAAAAACGCTCAAGCTGATTAAAGTTAATCGCCAATTATCTAAAAACATAACGGTTAATACCGCTACAATTGTCAATAAATCGGCAAGTACAGCGATCATTCCTTCCGAAAAAATATCGTTAATGGTTTCTACATCTGTTATGGTCCTGGATACTGCAGTGCCAACCGGTGTTTCATTGAAATAAGAAAGTCGAAAATGTAATATTTTGTCCAGTACTGTAACTCGTAAATCTCGAATAACTTGTTGGCCTAATTGGTTGATGCGATAAATAAATAGAAATTTTACAACCGTTTCAACGATTAATAATAACAGTAATAACAAGGCAAATTTGCCCAAATAAGCATATTTGAATTTAAGAATATAATCGTCGGTTACAATTTTTAGAATGTAAGGTCGTAATGGTGATAGCGCAGCTAATACCACTGATAAAAATAGTGAAAAAAGGAACCGGTACTGATAGGGGCGTACAAATCGGTATAAGCCGATTAAAATAGATGTACTGCTTCTTTTTACTGTATTCACGTATTAAAATAAACCGTTCAACTCAGCATTAACTTTACTGATCACTTTTCCTAAATCCTCTTTCTTATCAGCAAAATTAACTTCATCAACATTAATGATGAGTAAGCGACCACCGGTGTAAGTTTTGACCCAGTTTTCATAATGTTCGTTTAAGCGTTTCAAATAATCTAAACGAATATTATCTTCATATTCACGACCACGTTTTTCAATTTGATTAACCAAGGTTCCGATGGATGCTCTCAAATAAATCATGAGGTCCGGTGGCTTAACCATTGAATGTAGCGTGTTAAATAAGTTTTTATAATTATTAAAATCACGGGTACTCATTAAACCCATTTCGTGCAAATTGGGTGCAAAAATATTGGCATCTTCATAGATACTCCGATCTTGAACAACTATTTCTTTTCCTTTTTGAATATCTATTATTTGTGAAAAACGACTGTTTAAGAAAAAAATTTGAAGGTTAAAACTCCATCTTACCATGTCTTCATAAAAGTCATTCAAGTAGGGATTATTCTCTACATCTTCAAATTGTGGAGTCCAACCAAAATTTTTTGCTAATAAACGAGTTAGGGTTGTCTTTCCGGCTCCGATATTGCCTGCGATTGCAATATGTCTGATCGGTTGTGATGATTTCTTTGCCAAGATTTTGCGGTTTTAAAGGGGCTGTGAAATTACAATTTTATTTCTTTTAACCGAATGATACCCCTAAAGTTTTTTTACTTAAAAATCGGAGTTAAAATCAAGCTTTTAAAGTAATGAATTGGCAACGGCTCGACTTTCAAAATCAGCTGCTACCAGTGATTCGAGCGTTGTGCCGGCGGAGTTTTCAACTTGCGACAAGGTCTTTTCAATAAGTTCAGGAATTTGTAAAAAGCTTATTTTATCTTCTAAAAAGGCTGCTACGGCAATTTCATTGGCAGCATTTAATACACAAGGACGATTGCCTCCTACTGCCATTGCCTCAAAAGCCAAGTCTAAACAACGAAATGTTTTACGGTCAGGTTGATTAAACGTTAATTGCGGATAATCTAAAAAGTTGAATCGTGGAAAATCACTCACAATTCGATTGGGATAGGCTAAGGCATACTGAATAGGTAATTTCATGTCGGGCAATCCCATTTGCGCTTTCATACTTCCATCCGTAAATTGAACAATACTATGAATAATACTCTGTGGATGTACAATTACATCAATTTGTTCAGGCTGCAATTGAAATAACCATTTCGCCTCAATTACTTCAAGCCCCTTGTTCATCAAGGTAGCCGAATCGATAGTGATTTTTGCACCCATGGTCCAATTGGGGTGTTTCAAAGCTTGAGCCTTGGTTACCGATTTTAATTCGTCGGTGGTCTTACCTCTGAATGGCCCACCACTGGCGGTTAAGTATATTTTTTCAATTTTATTGTTCCATTCACCTGCCAAACATTGAAAAATAGCAGAATGTTCTGAATCAACCGGATAGATATTTACGCCTTTCGATTGAGCTAATGAAGTAATTAACTGTCCGGCAACAACCAAAGTTTCTTTATTGGCTAAAGCTATATTTTTACCGGCTTCAATGGCTTTAATTGTTGGAGCTAAGCCGGCATAACCAACCATTGCCGTTAATACGATGTCGAGCTCATCCATTTGAACTACTTGTTCAATAGCTTTCGAACCGGCATACACCTTTATTGGTAAAGCTTCTAAAGCATTTTTTACTGTTGCATATTTTGATTCATCAGCAATAACAACGGCATTCGGTAAAAATTTTCGCGCTTGTTCAATCAACAACGCTGCATTGGAATTTACAGTCAAAACAGCAACTTCAAAATGTTGTGGATTGGCTTCAATAACAGCTAGTGCTTGTGTACCGATACTGCCGCTGCTTCCTAAAATGGCAACTTGTTTTTTCTGAATCATGAAAATCTAATAGTAAAATGGTGAATAGCGTAATTAATTCCGAATTGTAATACTGCAAAGGTTGACTTTCTTTTTCTAAAAATGAAATTATTACAAGTCCTTGTTTGAGGAAGAAACGAAGGTAAAATAGAAGAAAGGAAATGTTTTTTTTAACCAAAACAGCATGTACTTAAGTTGGAACGCTGATTTGCTATTAACTGATAAAAAAGTGATTGCCGCAAACAAGCGGTAAAAAAACAAATAAAACTGGTTGATTAAACTACACAATACGTTGTTCTACAGCTTTCATTACAGCTTCAGTGGCTGAATGTACATGCAATTTTTCATAAATTTTATGCATGTGAGTGCTAACCGTATTAATGGAAATGGCACAATGAGCAGCAATCATTTTGTAGCTCATTCCTTTTACCAATAAGGTTAATATTTCTTTTTCGCGTGATGATAAATTAAAAAACTGTTGACTTTCGCGCGGCGATTGGTTTTGAAACATCTCCAATACTTTACGGGCTATTGATGGAGTCATCGGGGCATCTCCGTCCATCACTTCATGAATAGCTGTAATTAATTTTTCGGCAGGTGTTTTTTTAAGAATATAACCATGCGCTCCGGCACAAATAGAAGCAAAGATTTTTTCATTATCCTCAAAAACAGTCTGCATGATAATCAGCACATTTGGAAAATTTTGACGAATAATTTTAACCCCTTCAATACCATTCACATGAGGCATATCGATATCCATTAAAACCACATCAGCTTCCGATAAATCAAGATCACCCAATAACATCGAACAATCTTCATATGAACCAATGCAAGTCATCTCATCAGAACTTTCAATGAGCAGTTCTAATCCTTCACGTCGGTGTTTATTGTCTTCAAAAAGTACGACTTTTATCATAGTGTAAAGTAAAATTAGCAAGAATTACTATGCAATCATTAATTTAAGTGATTTTAAATTTAAGTTGTATGCTGGTTCCGGCATTTGGTTTAGCATCAATTTGTAAATCGCCTTTTAATTCAGAGGCTCGTTTTTTCATGGTAAACATGCCATTTCCGGTTTTAATTTGGTTTAAATCAAACCCAATTCCATCGTCTTTAATTTGAAAAGTAATTTGCTTTTTATGAACGGATAAATGCATCCAAACATTCTTGCCTTCAGCATATTTAGCAATATTATTGATGGCTTCTTTAATGATTAAATACAAGTTTTTCCGGTCTTGCATACCTAGTGAAAGTGTATTCAGTTGTTCATCAAAATCCAAATGTAATTCGTAGCCTTTAGCTTCAAATACTTCAACAGCAGTGGCTCTTATGCGGTTTAATAAATGTTCAAAATTGTCGTTTTTAGCATTAATGGTCCAAACGATATCATTCATGGCTTCCATCATATCATCTATGTTTTCGGTGATACGGTTCAGCATTGGCAATGCCTCCGGAAATTTAGCTTTCGACTTTTTCTTAATCACTTCGCTAAATAAAGATACACTGGATAGGGTAGAGCCAATTTCATCATGTAAGTCGCCGGCAATGCGGTTCCGAATGTTTTGCAATTGCAACGCTTCATTCAATCGGTACCAATAAAGTCCGTAAATAATCAACCCAACTAATAAAACCAGCCCTAATCTAAACCACCAAGTCATGTACCAAGGTGGAAGAATAATCAATCGTATAGCGGTAATGTTATCATTCCAAACCCCATCACTGTTACTTCCTTTCACTTTAAATATATAAGTACCCGGATTAAGATTGGTGTAAGTTGCTGAATTTACTGTACCGGATTGCACCCACTTCGTATTAAACCCTTCTAACTTATATTGAAACAAATTCCGTTGCGAAGAGGCAAAGTCAAACGAAGCGAAATCGATGGTTATCACATTGTTTTTATAATCCAAAACAATTTCATCACACAAAAAAATCGGCTTTTTAAGCGTGCCATCTTCAAAGGAAGATACCGGCGAATTGTTTAATCGGAAGTCGGTAAATTGAACTTTGGGTTGAAAAGAATTATCGTGTAAATCTTCCGGCTTGAAATAATTAATACCATTTACTCCTCCAAAAAACAAATATCCCGAAGCGGTTTTGCAATAGGCATAGCGATTAAATTCATTGCTTTGTAAACCATCTCGAATTTCAAAATTTCGAAATTGGTTTTTACGCGGATTGTATCTTGAAATTCCTTTATTAGTGCTCATCCATAAATTGGCATCGGCATCTGAAAGTATGCCATATATAACACTATTGGCTAAGCCATTTGCTTCTGCCAATCGTTTACATCGACCGGTTTTGATATCAAATTTATTGAGTCCGCCATTTGTTCCAATCCATAAGTAGCGTTCTGGTTCAATCGGGTCGGCACAAATGGTAAAAACTAAATCGAAACTCAAGGAAGCAGAATCATCCGGTTGATTTTTATACTGTTTCCAATTACCGGTTTTAGGATCAAAGCGATATAGCCCCATGGTTGTTCCTATCCAAAGAATTCCATTATAAGATTGGTAAATTGATTCAATAAATTTATAGGGTTCATTTACTACACCTGACGGGTAATTATACTTACGTTTCTTTTTAGTAACCGTATTAAAACAACACAAGGCTTGTTCACTTCCAAACCAAAGCTCCTTATTTTTATTTGCCCATATCGGAAAAATAAAATTCAAGGTGGAATCAATGATATAGTTATTTAATGTATTGTTATTAAAGGCGATTAGATTTTGTTTTCCTAGCCAGAGGGTTCCGTCAGCATCTTGAACAGCACAGTCTACAATTCCATTTTGGTTCGAGATGCTTTTTTGTTGTGTTTGATTAAGGGGAGCTAGCCAATTAATATACTTACTGCTTGCAACATCAAACTGTTGTAAATTATCTATGCCACCACAATTCATCAATACATTTCCATCGTTTAATGGACTGATAAAGTAAATACTTGAAGTGTTGGTTAAGTGAAATTTTTCGGATTGTGGATTGTACTTATAAACGCCATAACCTTTGGTGCCAACCCATAAAATGCCATTGGCGTCTACGAACACGATATTAATACTGTTAAAACTCTTTTCGTATGTAGTGTTTTCAGGTAGAATTTTTATTTCCGAATTATTGGCGAGTTGATACAGCCCATAGCTTTTAACAACCCATTTAATGCCGGATGTGTAAGCAAAATTCAATCGGCAATCCGGTAAATTGGTAAAACGTAAATGCGGCCAATTTTGTTTTGAACCAAAGCTATCTACAGTTTCAAAATAATTGACTTCTTGTTTGGTTTGTTGATTGAAATCAGTTTTTAGTACTGCCAAGGCATTATTGACACTTATTACCCAAATTCGACCACTTTCATCCTCGCCAATTCGTTGAATTTGATTCGTTTTGATACTGTGTTTAACATTGCTTGGATTATGCGTAAAGTGCTGAAAAGTTTCTGTTGAACGATCGAATAAATCGACACCATTACCGGCAGTTCCAACCCAAAATCGGCCTTTAGCATCTTCGAAAATCCATTGTATATAATTATCGGCAATCGATTGTTTATTGGAAGGATCATGTTTATATACTTTAAAGTGATAGCCATCATAACGATTTAAGCCATCTTTGGTAGCAAACCACATAAATCCAAAGCGGTCTTGTAAAATACAGTTTATCATTCCTTGTGAAAGGCCTTGTTCAATGGTTAAGGCTTCAAAACGAAGCTTTTTTTCAAGCATATGCGTTTGTGCTGCTCCTTTTAACGAAACAAAGAGTAGGGTAACTAGCAAAATTGACGAGAAAAATGGCTTCACAAGGTTCAAATTGGCACTAAAACTAAGTTATATTCTTTAAATGGCCTCAAAATGACTTTCTAAATTTATTTGACCAATCACCAATATTAGTGATAGGTAAAGTTTGACTTAAGTATGAATTTTGGGACACTTAAATTTAAAGCGGTATACTAAGTTATACCTATGAAACAACAATCATAACAAAACGACAAAAACATGACAAACAAACGCAAAACATGGCTATTACAACTATTCTTAACCTCTTTGGTAGTTGTTTTTTCATTGAAAGCTCACGCACAGTACGTAAACATTCCAATTACCGGGTTTAACAACGATATTGTTGCTAATGGTGTTGGTGCTACGAATACAGTTTCCACCGGTACAATACCGGGTGTAACTTACCCTACTATTGGGGTTGATGGAAATGGACCCAGTGCTTATTGTTTCGTAGACAATACCTATAAATGGTATTCGGGAACAGCGGCTTTTCCAACCTGCGGTTTGCCAAATAATAACATTATACCAAGTTCAATTACTTCGGGGTTAAACTATCAATTGCAAAGCTATAGCGCAAACAATGCTTTGACTATTGCAAGTAACACCTACTCCGGTTCCGTACTTCCAACAACTGGTACAATGGTTTTAAATTCTCCGACGATTTACGGTAAATTATATATCTTATATGAAACGGTGTTAAACACTGCCGGTCCAACCATTACAGCTACGGTAACTTTTACAGATGCTACAACACAAGTTTTTGCAAATAATAGTGTTGTTAATTGGTTTACCAACACGAATACTACTTATTCCAATATGCAAAGAACCAATAATGCTGCTCCTGGTCTTGTTGGTACTTGCGGAGCAGGTCCATATCTGTTTGAAATGCCATTAACAATTTCACCAGCAAATTTTACCAAACAAATTCAAAGTGTAACTATAAATTGGTCAACTCCAACCGGTTCAGCAGTTAATACAGTAGATTATTTCCATTTTATGGCATTGGGAGGTATGTTACCATGTGCAACTCCTGCAAACCAATCACCTTCTTTTAGTACAGCACTTACTGCAGCTTCAACCAGTTCTATTACAGGTGTTTTTACAGCAGCACCCAGTGCACCAAGTGGATATTTAGTTGTACGCTATCCAACTGGAGCAGCGGTTACATCGCCTCAAAGTGGAACAACTTATTCAGCCGGTAATACTATTGGCTTAGGAACAGTGGTTCAATCCGGTGCCTCTACTACTTTAACGGCAACCGGTTTGACTCCTAATACTACATACGATTTCTATGTATATTCATATAACACCGGCGGGACCTGTGCCGGACCTGTTTACAATATAACTTCTCCACTATCCGGAACGCAAACGACGCTAGCTTGTGGTGGACCAACTGTGGCAACAACAGTTCCGATTGGACCGGGATTGCCAAATACCTTAGCCGGTGGATTTACAACAATAGCAAATGCCTTAGGATCCGGCTTTGGAACTTCTTTAGGCTCAACAGGTACACAAGCACCAATAATTTTAGAATTACAAAGCGGTTATACCAGTGAAGTAACTACCACTACTTTAACTATTTCTAGCAATGCCTGTTTTACTGCAACTAATAATTTAATCATTCGTCCTGCTACCGGAGCAAATGGTTTGGTCATTAGCAGTTCAGTTGCCGGCCCTACTATTGATTTTGATGGTGCAAAATATGTTACCATTGATGGTACACCTGGTGGAACGAGCGGTTCTCCGGCGATGGCTGTTACTGCTGCTGGTTCTAATAATAGCGTTAAACTAAACATTAAAAATACTTCAGCTACCGGTGAAGCCATTCGTTTAAAAAATGATGCTTCCAATAACACGATTAAATATTGTGACTTACAAGGTGCAAATACTGCAGCGCCTTTAGTTTCAACAACTACTGCTCAGTTAGGCGATAGAGGTATTGTGTTTATTGGTACAACTACCGGGATTTTTGGAAATGATAATAATTTGATTGACAGATGTAATATTCACCCAACCACTGCCGGTGCAGCTGTTAACATGGGTATTTATTCTTATAGTACCCAAGCATCTGCTCCTGTTCCATCTTTTAATGATGCTAATTTTATTACTAATAATAATATATATGATATTTATGGAGGAACAACTTTAGGAAGTACAGGAATTGGTTTAGCCGGCGGTACAGATAGCTGGACTATTTCAGGTAATAGTTTTTTTCAAACTGCTACTAGAACGCCAGCCCTTACAGCATCTGTGGTTAACAGAGCTATTTTTGTTTGCCCAACCAACCCCGGCACAGGATCGGGTAATAATTTTACAATAAGTGGAAACTTTATTGGAGGTACAACAGTAGCTTGCGGTAGTACTGCAATGACTTCTACAGCTACAGGAGCTTTCAATAATCAATTAACAGCAATTGAATTATCAGTAAATGCCGGAACAGCAAGTAATGTGGTTAGTAATACGATAGCTAACGTTAATATTACACAAGCTGCCAGCACAGGAGATATCTTTAGAGCAATTGCAGTTACAAATAATGGTAATGTTAATGTGGGTGGAACTTTATCAACTGATGGTAATACAATTGGTTCTTCAACTGCTACAAGTTCTATAGTATTAACAACAGCTAGTGCTGCTCCTTCTCATTGTATTTTAGTTTCCGGAGGAGCTACCAATGCAACAACTATTTTAGTGAAATACAATAAAATTGGAGGCGTTAGAACCGCCGGAACTGGAGCTTCTTTAACAGGTATTTTTTGTAATAGCACCGCTTCCATTACTATGGATAACAATTTAATTGGAAGTACTACGGTTGCTAACAGCTTTGAAGCTTCCGGAAATACCGCAACAGCTCAAATGGTGAATGGAATTCGAATTCCTTCCGGATCATGTACTGCAAATATTACGAATAATACCATTTGCAATTTGAATAATAATTCAACAAGTACAACGTCTGTAACCGGAAATTCAACAACCGTTCCTCCGCAAACTGGAGGTATTATTATTACCGGTTCAACCACAACTGCAATAATCAATAGCATTTCAAATAACATTATTCGTAATTTGTCAAATGCTGCTCCAACAACGAGTAATTTACAAAGTGCTGCTTTGGTTGGCATAGGTTGTAATTCGACAAGTTCAACAGCTTGTACTATCGATAATAATATTATCGACTCATTAGTTTCCACTTCCACTGCAACAGCTACAGCCATTATATTTGAAGGTATTGTATGGAGTGGGTCCAACTCCGGCACAAATTTTATGACACGAAATCTAATACACAGTTACGACCATCCAAATGCAGTAAATCCATCTGTAACTTTTAGAGGAATTGAGTTCAGTGGTGGTGTATTCACTGTTGCAAATAATATGATACGTTTAGGAATAAAAGCAGATGGTACAAGCTTTACAACTCCTGCTGCTATTTATGGAATTATACAAGGTAACGCGAATCAGAATTTTTATCACAATTCAGTATACATTGGCGGCTCGAATGTAGTATCAGGAGCTTCTAATAATAGTTTTGCATTTAATCGTTTATCTGCTACTTTAAGTGATATACGCGATAACGTTTTTGTAAATACCCGTTCAAACAGTACCGGTACCGGTAAGCACTATGCCTTCTACTTAGGAGCGGCGGCAACCAGCCTTACATTAAATTATAATGTGTATTATGCAAATGGTATAGGTGGATTTATGGGCTTCAATGGATCTTCAGACGTTTCTGCTTATACATCCGGTTGGATTGCAGGAGATGCAAATAGTTTAAATTTAGATCCTCAATTTTTAAATCCTAATGGTAAAGCAACTATTAAAACAGGGGTTAGTGCTGCTCAAGTAGTCGACCTTCATATTAATCCATCGATTAGCACACCGGTTGAAGCAACAGGTATTTCAATTGCTACCGTTACCACTGATTTTGATGGTCAAACGCGTTCGACTTTAGGACCGGTTGATATGGGCGCAGATGCAGGTGTGTTTACTGCTGTACCTCCTTGTAGTGCTCCTGTTGTTAATCCAACTTCATACTCTCCGGCCCTTGCTTCAGCAACTTCATCAACTGTAACAGGAACAATAACTCCGGTTACTGCAGATGGTTATTTAGTGGTTAGATACTTAACTGGTGCTACTCCAACAACACCAACATTAGGAACTACATATACGGTAGGGGCAAGTTTAGGTGCAGGGGTTGTAGTTAGTGTTGGCACCTCAACAAGCTTTACTGCAAACGGTTTATTTGGAGCTACAACTTATGACTTTTATACTTATGCTTATAATTTTATTTGTACTGGTACAGCACCAAATTACCAAACTACAAATCCTTTAATGAGTTCAGTTACAACAGTTGGTTGTGCAGGAGCTAATGGTATTATAGATATTGGTCCAGGCAGTGTTTCAACTTATAATACAATAAGTGCAGCTATTACCGGGTTAAATTTAGCTACCAATGGTATCGGTTCAGGAGGTATTATTTTTGAATTACTGCCAAGTTATGCCATAACTACTGAAAACATTTCAATTACTGCATTCCCATGTCTGGGACCTACTCGCCCAATTACGATTCGTCCGGCTTCTTCTGTTTCTAGTGCAGTAACAATTACAAGTGCAAATGCAACAGCAACCATTGATTTAAATGGCGCAAATTATGTAACAATTGATGGTCGGCCTGGAGGCTCTGGTAGCAGTGTGATGTTAAACGTTATTAATACTTTAGGTACAGCACCAGCTATTCGATTGATAAACGATGCATCAAACAATACAGTAAAATATACCGACCTGCAATCGAATAACAGTGGTGTAACGACGTCATCTACAGGAGGGGTTGTATTAATCAGTAACACGGTTAGTTCAAATGGAAATGACAATAATACATTTGATTATTGTAACATTCACAATGCTTCAGGCGGTAACCCTATAATGGCTGTTAATGGATTGGGAACTACTACTACAACCGCAACATACAATGACGGTAATGCAATTACCAATTGTAACATATCAGATTATTTTAGTGCAACCTTAGCTGATGCAGCAATTTATGTTGGAGCAGGTAACTCAGGTTGGAATATTAGTAATAACCATTTTTTCCAAACATCAACGAGAACTTATACTGCTGCTGTTACTCATCGTGTTTTATGGATTACACCTAATGCTTCAGGTACAATTACTGCAGGAAGTGGATTTACAATTAATAGTAATTATATAGGAGGTAATGCTGCAAATGGTACCGGACGTTATGCTGTTACAGGTGCAGTAAATTATCAAATGTTGTTTGTTGATTTGTTTATGGGCTTCGGAACTGCCACTGCAGTAAAATCAAACACAATTACTAATTTGGACATCACTACTACAAGCACATCAAACAGTATGGGCTTTCAATTAAATCGTGGAAACATAGATTTAGGAGACGCTTCAGGAACTGGTGGTGGAAATACTTTTGGATCTGTAACTACCAATAGTGCTATTACCTATACTGCTTCAACAACTGCTGCAACCGGTGGTTTATTTGCAATTAGAACCGGTGATCCTACTGCAGCCAATACTTACAATGTTAATAATAACCTTATTGGTGGTATTGATATGATAGGAAGTGCTACAACTGTTCAAGCCCCAAGTGCTACACTTGTTAATTTAAGCGGTGGATGGACAGTTAATTGCAACGGTAATATAATTGGTAGTACAACTGTAGCTAATAGTATTTATTATACTCAAGCTAGTGCATCTGCTGCTACAGCCTCCACATTTGGAGGAATTATATGTAATAATGGTGCCGGTACTCCGGTTTATAACATCAACAATAACATTGTTGCCAATATAACCAGTAACTATGCTTCATCAACTTCAAATGCAACAACATTAAAAGGAATTCGTGTTGAACCAACAACTGTGGCAGGTTCTTATACTTGCACTGGAAATCAGGTTTACAATATCAAATCTAATGTATTGAATAATGCTAACACTACTACAAGTTCGGCTATTATAGGCATGGTGGTGAACACTACAATTGGCACAGCCTTCGACATCAGCAACAATAAAGTATACAATCTACAACTTACTAATGCTACATCTACAGCAGCCATGAATGTTATAGGAATGTATGTTAGTGATGCTTCAACCGGCACAAATACTATTAGCCGCAACTTTATTCACAGTTTAAAAGCAAGCAACGCAGCTGCAATAATTACCGGTATTGAATGTGGTGGTGGTATTTCAACTTACAGCAATAACCTAATAAGATTAGGTATCGATGATGCCGGTTCAGATATTACAGTACCTTGCATCATTCGTGGTATTCGTAAAAATACTACCGCAAATAATAATTTTTATTTTAATACAGTTTATATAGGTGGACTAAACGTTACATCAGGTAGCAACTCAACATATGGTTTTATTCGCACCACCTCTGCAAGTGCAACTAATGATATTATTAAGAACAATATATTTGCTAATGTTCGCTCTAATGCAACTGCAACCACTTTGGGAGCCAACCATTTTGCAATAGGGCTTTCATCCGGAATTACGTTCTTAACAGAAGATAATAATGATTATTATGCGAATGGAACAGATGGAGTGTTAGGTGTAATTAGCGGAACCACTTTTGGAACAACATTAGCATTATGGAAATTATATTCAACAATGGATTTAAATAGTTATGCTGATAACCCTTTATTTAATAATCCAACAGGAACAGCG
>JAHEYX010000011.1:0-6024 GCA_023251415.1 Chitinophagales bacterium | reverse complement strand
ACTCCAACCAATTTAGAATCTCAAGGGGCAATTGGAACAGGTATAACAATTGATTATGATAATCAAACAAGACCCGGTGGAGGTGGTACCAGCAACGGTGGAGGAACTATACCGGATATTGGTGCAGATGAATTTGATGGTGTACCTAAATTACCACCAGTTACTCCTGCTAATCCTACTCAAGCTGGAGGAACACCAACTTGCTCAAGTGGCTCAGTTATAACTGCAACAGGTTCTGCTCCTTCAGGAGAAGTTTGGTATTGGCAATATTCCAATAATGCTACGAGTACAGCATTACCTGCTACAACTCCTTTAACGGTATATGCGAATGGCACTTATTACATAAACTCGTATAACCCAACTACATTGTTGTGGTCTAATGCATCAGGTTCGATAGTTGTTTCTAATTTCCCGGCAGGCCCTTCTGCGCCACCTACACCGGTTGCATTAGATAATCCGGCTGACCCATCTTGTGGAACTACAATTTCGGTAACTGCTGCCCCAGGTGGAGTTACTTATTACTGGCAAGGTACATCTCCAAATAGTACAAGTGTGGCTAACAATGCCTCTTCAACTTATGCGGTTACCTCTGCTGGCACTTATTATGTAAATGCACAAGATAATTCTACACAATGTTGGTCAACAAGTAGTTCTGTCAGCATTTCATTCTTAGCCTCTTTATCTTCTAGTACCTTTACAACTACTCAAATTGTTTCTTGTGCCAGTCCAACAGGTGCAATATCTATTTCTGCTAGTGGATCAGCTACAGTATATAATAATAATTTTAGTAGCTCTTCTATTCCTCCAACACAAGCAACACTTGCCGGAGCAAATTCTGCTATCACTACTTTAAATGTTCCTGCTTTAGGTATAAACAGTGGAGTGTTACAATTTACTCAAGCAGTTAATAGTCAAAGTGGAGGTATTTTAATAAATAACTTAACCGGTTTAAGCTCTAATGACTTTCAAATTGATTTTGATATGATTACCACAACCGGTGGCGGTTCTGCTGCAGATGGATTTAGTTATAGTTATGGTGATGATGTTATTGGTTTGCCAACAAACACTGCTGTGACACCTAGTACCGGCAACATTACCACACTTGCTCCTGAAAATGGAAGTGGTTCTAAACTTAAATTTTCTTTTGATGCGATTTCCAATACTGGTGGATGTACAAGTGGTGCACCTGCTAGTGTTGCTAGCGGAAATCAACCTGGTGTGTATTTGATGTACAACTGTACTGTAACGCATCAAGGTGGTACACCAAATCTATGCCCCGGTGTTTTGAATTTCGATCCATCCGTATGGTGGAGAGCTTCTGCAACATCAGGAGCTGTTACCCATGTAACAATCCAATTGAACGATGCAAGTGTTGCTTATCCAAATGGATCAGCTACATTAACCATGACCGGTACTGCAGGAAATGCTGCCGGACAAAGTTTTGGACCTGTTTCGTATGCTTTGCCTGCAGGATATTTAACTGCTAATAAAGCAACTTGGAAACATGCTTTCTGTGCTCGTACCGGAGGTTTAAATGAAGGTCATTATATTGACAATTTAAGTATTCAATATGCAAATGTTTACCAATACCGATTAGTTGGTGCGTCAACCGGTACTACTGCTTGGCAATCTTCACAGAACTTTACCGGTCTTGCCGCAGATAACTATACTGTACAAATTCGTTATCAAAGTAATCCAAACTGTATTACAACGCTTGGAACTACTACAATTACTGCTCCTCCTTCATCATTTGCTACTACTTCAAATGCCAATAACGTTTGCCCGGCTACCTCAATTGGCCTTGCATTATCACCAACCTTTGCCGGTGCAACTTACACCTGGCAATCAGCTCCGGATGTAGCAGGTGCTCCTGGAACATTTACTCCTATTAGTGGTGCTGCAAATGCTGGTAGTATTGCCGTAACCGGTCAAACTTCAACCACTTGGTATAGATGTAATGTTGTGTGTGCGGCAATTGGTTTAAACACAAATTCAACTCCTGTCCAAGTGATATCCAGCTCATTTATTGGTTGCTATTGTGTTCCTACCATAACAAATGCAACTACAGATGAAGAAATAACCAATGTTACTCTTGGAACCATTAATAACACTTCTACTTGCGGACAATTAGGTACAGGCACCGGCTCTGTTGCTGGATCTTATGCTAATTATTCATCAGGCGCTGGCGCTCCGGCTGCCACAAATATTATCGCAGGCTCTCCAACACCTTTCTCTATTACAGTTGGTTCTTGCGGTACAACTAATTTTAGCAGTGGTGTTGCCATTTTTATGGATTTGAATCATAACGGTGTGTTTACTGATGCAAATGAAATGGTATGGAATAATGGTGCATCGGCTAATATTGCCTGTGTTCCTGCTACTGTCCTATCAAATACATTAACAGTAAATGCAGGTGCTACTTCCGGCTTAACAGTTATGAGAGTTGTTGATGCAGAATCTACCGCAGGTTCTTCTATAACTCCATGTGCAACATATGGATATGGTGAGTTTGAAGATTACTTGGTGAATATTATTTCACCACCGGCTATTCCTGCGAATCCTACCGAAGGTGCAATTCCAACTATTTGCAATGTAGGTACTGTTGTAAATCCAACCGGTTTGCCTTCATCCGCTAACATTACTTGGTACTGGCAAACTTCATCAACAGGTACTAGTACTGCTAACATTGCAGCCACTTCTACCACGGCTACACCACTTGCCATTTATGCTAATGGAACATATTATATTAGAGCATACGATGCTACTTCATTGACCTGGTCGGTAGGTTCCGGTTCGGTTACTGTTACTGATTTCCCATTAGCCGCTAACCCGGGTACTCCTGTTGCGACGTACAATTGTAATGCAACTTCAATTAGCCCTGCATCAGCTCCAACTGGAGGTACTAATTATTATTGGCAAACTTCAAGATCTGCTATAAGCACAAGTTTGAATGCAAATACACCTTATGTAGCAACCACAATCGGTAAACTATATATTAAAGCACAAGATGCCGGTGGTTGTTGGTCTAATGCAGACTCAATCAGTTATATTGTTTTCACTACTTTGAGCGGAACATATTCTACCACTCAACCTGTAACTTGTGCGAGCGGTGGTGCAATCAACATTCAAGCGAATGGTGCTGGTACAGTATTTAATAGCCAATTCCCTAACTCATCTTTACCAACTGGTGTAACCACCTCTGGTAATGCGACTTGGATTAATCAAAACGGAAATGGTGTATTGCAATTGACTGCAAATGCCGGAAGTCAAACCGGAACTATACAAATCTTAAACAATACGGGAATCGCCTCTAAAGATTTTCAAGTTGATTTTGATTTCATCACTTCAGGTCCTGCCGGAACAACTTTTGCACCGTTTACTGCAGCCGATGGTTTAAGTTATAGTTATGGCGATGACGTTTCTACAACATTTAATAATGTTGCCAATGCCGGTACAAATATTGGTACTCCTTCAGGTACACCGGTAGGTAATGCTGCAGAAGGTGGTTCTGGTACTAAATTAAAAATATCATTTGATCCATTTGCTAATGGTGCCAGTACAATTGGTAATGGTAATAACTCAGACGGTATTTATTTTATGTACAATTGTACACAATATTTCAACTCCACTTTAATACAAAACGGGGTATTGGATTATCAACCGATTACCTGGTGGAGAGCTACTTCAACACAAACAGCTACACCGGTAAATACTACACACGTAAATATTGTAATGACGAGTGCCGGTACTGCTACCTTAACCTTAACGGGAACAAGTGGTAACGCAACCGGACAAAGCTATACGCATACAGTTAATCTACCGGCTTCTTATTTAACAGCCGATCAATCAACTTGGAAACACGTATTTGCTGCACGTACAGGTGGTAACTGGGAAGGTCACTTTATTGATAACATGGTTGTACAATATAGCATTTTGGAATACCAATTAGTAGGTACTACTACAGGTGCTACGGCATGGCAATCTTCTGCTAACTTTACTAGCTTAGCTCCTGATACCTATGCTATCTGGGTTCGTTATAATGATGGTAATGGTCATGTTGGTTGTTCTACTTTATTAGGTAGTACAACTATCTCCGGTCCACCGCCATTTACAAGTGCAACAACTATTAATTCTTGTTATCCAAATGTGATTAATTACACGGCCACATCTTCTGATCCTAGTGCTTCGTTTACATGGAGCAGAGCAGCTGTACCGGGTATTTCTAATGCGGCTGCTAGTGGTTCATCGGCTACTATTAATGAAACACTCATTAATACTACTAATGCACCTATTACGGTTACATATGTTTATACATTGGTTCACTTTGGATGTACAACTCAAAACGTTGTAGTAACTGTAAATCCAACCATCTCTGGAACTATTTCCGGCGGTGCTAATTTATTGGTTGGGCAGAATACAAATTTGAGTTTAAATTTTGTAGGTACAGCACCATGGACTTATTTATTAAGTGATGGAACAACCGGTACTACTTCTTCTGCATCTAATACAATTAACGTTACTCCTGCAGTTGCAACTAATTATACGATCACTTCATTAACAGATGCTTATTGTACTTTAACTAATCCAACCTACTTAACAGGTAATGCATTAGTTGACGTTCATGCCTTAAATGATTCTTGTACAACTGCCTTCAGTTTGAGTGTTACCGCTGCCTGTAATTATACAGCAGGTACATCAATTAATGGATACCCTTCAACCCCTGCTTCCACTTGCTCAGGTGTAACTGCCGACGATGATGTTTGGTATACATTCTACAAACCGGCGGGTATGATAAGTGCTAATGTGAAAGTTTTAGGTGGAGCAAATTACGATCCTGCTTTTGAAGTACTTTCTGGTAATTGCACCACAATGAACTCAATTGCATGCGTTAATTCGAATGCGAGTACAACAAATGCATTAGAAAACTTTACAATTTTAGGTTTACCGCAAGCGGCAGGTACTTATTTTGTTAGAGTGTACGATGCCAGAGTGGGTGCCGGATCCGGAAACTTCTCGATATGTGTTAATGGTACCATTCCTGCTCCAATAAATGATGACCCGTGTGGCAGTGTTAACATCTCAGCTAATAGCGCTATGGTGGGCAATTGCTCTAATACAGTAGTTGCAGCTTATGATAATGGTAATGCTTGTTACAATGGTGTGGCCAATAATCCAACCAGCAATCCTCCTGTTGGACCTAATATGGTTTACTATGTAGGAACTACTGCTTATGCCACTTCACTAGGAGCTAGCGAACCAACTCCACCATGTGGCGTTGCCGGTGCTACACCGAAATCAATTTGGTATAAATTTAAAGCCCCAACTATGGGTGGTGTTAGTATTGATTTGCGTACTTCATTCACGGGTAACCCAACCAACTTCAATACGATTATAGCCTTGTATGCAGCCAGTGGTAATCCTTGTACAGTAGGTACAACCTATGCTCCTATCGCTTGTTCAACAAACGGAACTTTAAGTGTATCAGCAATTACTTTAGCACCATATAGCGCTTTAGGTCAGGATTTATACGTTCAGTTGATTGGTCAAAACAGTACATTCGGAAATTATATGTTGAGCTTGCAAGGAACAACGCAAAACATTTCTGTTGCAAATCCAACATCCGGTTCAATGCAAGTAACTTTCCCAACTGTTACCGGAGCCTCTTCAATACGTTTATATTGGAGACCGGTAAGTGGAACAGGTTATTCTGTAATCAGTTTGAGTCCTAGTAATTCTACCTATTCCATCACCGGCTTACAATCAGGGGTTAACTACCGTGTTTGGGCTGCTTTTGTAAATGCAAACCAAGTATTCTATACGCAATGGCAAACATTAAGTACTACATTTGGTTGTACAGGCGCACCTCCTGCTCCAACAGTTACTGCCATTGCCGGTCATTGCTCACGTGTTAAAGTATGGTGGCCTGTTCATTCTTCTGCTACCTCTTCATTACCTTATCGCTTGTACTACCGTGTTGTTGGCTCTAGCGGCTTTAACGTAGTAGCTTGTACAACAGACAGCTTC
>JAHEYX010000256.1 GCA_023251415.1 Chitinophagales bacterium | reverse complement strand
AGTAAAATCAATGGTTTCGTTTGACGAAGGCGCTTTTGAAAAGACCATTAACACGGCCATTTTGAAGTTTGGTTTTAAAGATGTGATGGTAGGAATCATTTATCCTTTTTTGGAGAAAGTAGGTTTGTTTTGGTTAACCGGTAATATTAATCCGGCACAAGAGCACTTTATTAGTAATTTGATTCGTCAGAAAATAATTGTGGCAATTGACGGTTTGGTGACCAACTATGATCAAAACACGAAGCGCGTTATTTTATTCTTACCACAACACGAATTACATGAATTATCGTTGTTGTTTTACTGTTATCATTTAAAGTCGTTGAGTCACCACATCATCTATTTAGGCGCTAATTTACCCAATGCCGATTTGCAAAAGGTGATTGATGTGTATCATCCGGATTATGTAATGACCATTTTGACTTCTTCCCTTTACATTAAAAACAGTGTTAAATTGTTGGAACAAACGGCCAAAGACAATCCTTATTTATTAGTAAAAGTGGCAGGTACACAAGCCTTTCATTTAAACAAAAGCACGCTAAAGAACTTGCAGTGCTTTACCTCTTTAAATGAAACTTTGCGCTTTAAACCTTAATGTCTTTATTTTAAAAGTTTGCTTGTTGTAAATCATCGAATTTGAGTAAATTCGCTGATGCTAAGTCCTATCCGATTTTTCACTGCTCCCCTACTGTTGTTGTTGTGTTTTACCACGGCATTTAGTCAGCCAGGTAAACAATCCCAATCCAATTTTGATTCGTACCATAGCGCTGTATTAAAAGGAAATTTCGGTCCAAAATCGGGCTTCGAAAGCCAATCCGGCAAGGATTACGATATTACACAAGAACGTTTGGAGTTAACTGTTGATCCGCATGTAACTTTTATTCAAGGAAAAATCACCTTTTATTTTACGGCATTGGTTGCCAACTTTCGTTTGCTCCAATTAGATTGCAGCGACTCTTTACAAATTGATTCCATTTTTTATCATCAATCACCTGCCATATATCAGCGTTTCAATAAAGATGGTTTACAAATCGATTTGTTTAACTACTTAGCCGCTCAAAAACGCGATTCCTTTACAATCTATTACCATGGCAAGCCTGAAGCCGGTGTTGGCTTTAACTCGTTTGTTACCGATACTGTTTTAGGAAGTGCGGTATTGTGGACTTTAAGTGAACCTTATGGAGCTAAAGATTGGATGCCCTGTAAGCAGAGTTTAACGGATAAAATTGATTCGCTGGATATTTACATCACTTGTCCGGATTCTTTTCAAACGGCTTCTAATGGGCTATTGGTAAGCACTGTAGCCAAGCCGCAAAATCAACTTACGTATCACTGGAAACACCGTTACCCAATTGCCACTTATTTAATAGCCATAGCCTGTGCGCGTTATACCGAGTTTTACAATGATGTACCCTATGGTAATGATACACTGCGTATTCAGAATTTAGTTTATCCGCAGTGGGAAAGTGTGGCTCGAAAAGGCTGTGCGCGATTGGCCCAAGTAATGGCGTTTTATGAAAAGCAATTGGGGCCTTACCCGTTTCGTAAAGAGAAGTACGGGCATGCACAATTTTACTGGCACGGTGGGATGGAACATCAAACCCATACCTTCGTGAGTAGTTTTGGAAATAATCTTTTGGCGCATGAATTAGCACATCAATGGTTTGGGGATAAAGTGACCTGTGGCAGTTGGGCTGATATTTGGTTAAACGAAGGCTTTGCCACTTACTTTGCGAGTTTAGCAGACGTACACATGGGCGATAGTAGTTTGTTTGATGACTGGCGTTGGAGCAGCCGTGATGTATTATTGAAAAGTGAACCGGGTTCAGTTTATTGTGATGATACGACATTGGTTAGTCGCATTTTTGATGCCCGTTACAGTTATTCTAAAGGTGCCTGGTTTTTACATCAATTGCGCTTGCAAATGGGCGATACGTTATTTTTTAAAGGCATTCGCAATTATTTAAACGACCCGCAAATTGCTTATGCTTTTACCCACACGCCTATTCTACAACAGCACTTGGAAGCCGTTTATGGGAAATCGCTGGCTGATTATTTTGCTTTGTGGTTGTATCAAAAAGCTATACCTAAATATACTTTGTATTGGTGGCAAGAAGAAAATGGTGACGTTACTGTTCGCATACAACAGCAAACTTCCAATGCGCAAATCGCTTATTATGATTTACCCTTACCGGTTGAGTTCAAAGCAACTGAAGATGGTGGGAAAGACAGCATGCTCACTTTGCATACGACTAAAGCTGATCAATTTTTCCATTTCCAATTGAATCATAAAGTAGCCGAAATTCGATTAGATCCGGATGCGCAGTTATTGGCTGATATTCATAATATACATTCGCCGGTGAGTGGTTTGGATTTAGAGGAAGCTTTGGTGGTAGTACCTAATCCGGCGCATGATAAAGTTTACATCAATGCTTATCAGCAACATTTGAATCGAATAACGATTTACAATTTGAGTGGACAAGCGATACGCAGTGAAAGTATAAACTTAGCCAATTCGAATACCTTGTATGAATTTTCGATTCAGGATTTAGCTCCGGGGTATTATTTATTGCGAATGGAGCAAGCAGGCGGATTGGTGCGTTACAAGGAGTTAATTAAAGTAGATTAAGGGCATCCACTTTGGAGTTGGTAATGCGATAAAGTAAGTACCTGGGAAGGGACTCGAACCCCCATGAGCTTTCGCTCACTGCGACCTGAACACAGCGTGTCTACCAATTTCACCACCCAGGCAAAATAAACCTTCGAGCCGGTATGGTACCAACTCGAAGGTTCAACAAAATAATTACAGCACCTTATTATGGGAAAATACCCAATTGTAAGTATGAATCGCCAATTTTATTAATGGCATTAACGAAGGCAGCAGTACGCAAATCGTTAATTTTCTTCATTGACTTTTTAATTTCACGAATTTCGTTGTAAGAAACAATCATGGTATCTTCTAAACCACTGTAAACTAAATCTACTTCATCAGGACCATGAGCGATACGAGAACGATCGGCAGCACTTACTGATTTACCGGTTAAGCTTTCAACAGCGCTAAGCATATTGGTATGGGCATTTTCTTGGAAACGTTTTTCCATACGACCATAACGTACGTGGCTTAAGTTTTTCAACCATTCGAAATAACTAACAGTTACACCACCGGCGTTTAAGTACATATCCGGAATAACTACCACACCCTTTTTAATTAAGATTTCATCTGCTTCTGGAGTCAAAGGACCGTTTGCAGCTTCACCAATAATTTTAGCTTTAATTTTAGGGGCATTAGCACCATCAATTACATTTTCTAAAGCGGCAGGAATTAACACATCGCAATCGCATTCTAAAACATCACTTGCTTTTTTAGTAGTTTTAGTAGCTCCTTTGTAATTTAAGATAGAACCGGTTTCTTTTTTGCATTTCATTACTGCATCTACATCCAAACCTTTTGGATTGAAAATAGAACCTTCCATTTCACTTAAACCAACGATGATAGCACCGTTTTGTTGGAAGAAGTAAGCAGCGTGGTAGCCCACATTACCTAATCCTTGTACAGCCACACGTTTACCTTCGATACCGGTGTTCATGCCTAATTTTTTCATATCATCGGCATTCGAACACATTTCACGTACGCCGTAGAACACCCCTAAACCGGTAGCTTCTTTACGACCGCGTACACCACCTTGAGCAATAGGTTTACCGGTAATACAACCGGCTGCGTCTATTTCACCGGGGCGCATAGAAGTATAGGTATCTAAAATCCAACCCATTTCACGTTCGCCACTGCCGTAATCCGGAGCAGGAACATCGGTGCCGGGTCCGATAAAGTTCTTTTTAATCAATTCAGCAGCATAACGACGGGTGATGCGTTCCAATTCCTCTTCCGTATATTGTTTAGGATCGATTTTGATACCTCCTTTACCACCACCGAACGGAACGTTAACAGTAGCGCATTTGTAGGTCATTAAAGAAGCCAAAGCCATTACTTCATCTTGATTCACACCAAGGCTGTAACGGATACCACCTTTACAAGGCAATTTATGATGAGAATGTTGAACACGATAAGCTTCGATTACTTTTACTTCACCTTTAATTTTAACGGGGAAGCGCATTTGATAAACGCTATTACAAGCTTTTATTTGCTCTAATAGACCTTTTTCGTATTTTGTAAATGGAGCTGCTTTATCAAACGAACGTTCAACACTTTGGAAGAAGCTGTATTCGTGACCCACTGCTTGTTTTTTTGTTGCCATGATAGATGAATGATTATTAATTATGGTTTAAGAATTATGCTGTTGAATAGCTTTATGCAATTTGTTTACTTTTTTATCGAGGATAAAAAGAAACACAAAAAGACCAATAAGAATAGTGATAATGACTGCGATTACTACGTAAATTTTGCCTTCTTCACGGAAAGCATCTGCCATTTGTGGAGTTTGGGCCATTAAGGCGGTAGAGCATAATAAGAAACTGCAAATGGCTAGTAATTTTTTACTCATAGGACATGTTTCAAAACGGAGGCAAACGTACTTTAAATTGATTAAATCTGCAAATAAAATAGCGGTTCAAATTGTAAACAGCTTAAATTTTATTGTATAGTTTAACGGAATAAAAAAAATGAAAAAGCCCTGCAAGGTTTGCAAGGCTTTAACAGCGGAAAAAATCCGATTATTTTGCTTTCTTTTCGTATTTCTTTTTGAATTTGTCGATACGACCGGCGGTATCAATGAATTTCATTTTACCGGTATAGTAAGGATGACTAGTATGAGAAATCTCTAATTTAATTAATGGATATTCTTTACCATCTTCCCAGGTAATGGTTTCTTTGGTATTAGCGCAGCTACGGCTAAGGAAACTGTATTCATTAGACATATCTTTGAAAACCACTTGACGGTAAGATGTAGGATGGATTGCTTCTTTCATTTGAATATTTATTTTTTCGGACTGCAAAGATAAT
>JAHEYX010000255.1 GCA_023251415.1 Chitinophagales bacterium | reverse complement strand
ACTGCAAGCAGATTCGGTTGTAATTAGCAATGCTGTTCGAACCATTAAATGGGTAGTGCAAGTTGAAAATAAAATCTATTCAGTTGATCCTGCAAGACAATTGTATCAACAGCTTCAAGCCTCCTTTGCTAAATTGTAAACCATGCCAACACCACCCGAATCATTGCCTCCATTTCAATTAAAATACATTGCCGGTAAGCAATATATTTTTGATGTGATTCGAAAAAAGTATGTGGTATTAAGTCCGGAAGAAGGCGTACGTCAAGAATTGATTCGTGAATTAATTCATCAACGCAAAGTCCCCAAAGGCTTAATTGCTGTAGAACGAGGTTTAGTTTTAAACGGGCGAACCAAGCGCTTCGACCTTTTTATTGCCGATAGAGCTGCAAACCCTTTGGTGCTGATTGAATGCAAAGCACCACATGTAAAAATAGACCAAGCTGTTTTTGATCAATTGGCAGCTTATAATTTATTTTATAAAGCCCCTTTATTAATAGTAAGTAATGGGTTGCAACGCTATTACTGCAAATTGAATTTTGAATCCAAAGCAGTAAGTTTCGTGGAAGATTTAGGCGTTTATCCTTTTGAAGTGTAATTGTCCTACAACTTCATTTGCATAGTGCAAAACAAAACGAGTGGATACTAAAACAAGTTTAACGCATTAAGGTCACATCCCCTTTTAAATGCACCTCTTCGCCATTTAATAAAGTGGCATTTAATACATACATGTATACGCCTACAGGTTGTGCAACAGTATGGTAAACACCATCCCAACCACGTGTAATATCAGCCCCTGCATAAGCATACACTTCTGCGCCCCAACGATTAAAGACATGTAAATTATAGTGATCGATGTGTTCAGCAATTGGGCGCAACAAATCATCCACGCCATCATTATTAGGCGAAAAAGCATTTGGCATAAATACCAAACATTGATACGGATGTAATAAGATGGTATCACGTGTTGGGCAATTAGCACTGTTGCGTACTTCGCACCATACTAAGGATTCTTCATTAACAGCAAACTTAATGCTTGGAGTTCTTTCACCGGTACTCCATAAAAACTTATCGCCGGTGGTAATTACATTCAAATTCAACAATGTACCGTCACAGGTATTGATATCATTACCTAAATCCACGCTTGGCGGAGCAGCAACATTAACCATTAATGCAACAGAGTCGGAGCCACACAAGCTGTCAATTACTCGCAAATGAACGATGAAATCACCATAGCTGCTGTAAGCATGTTGAACGGTGGATGGAACGGTATCGCTGCTGCCATCACCGAAAGTCCATAACCACTGGGTAGGATGCCCGTTCGATAAATCGGTAAAGGTAAATGGCTCATATTTACACAATATATCGGGCGTGTTTGAAACAGCGGCTTTAATATTGGGTAAAATAGTGACAGGTTGATATGCGGTGTCAACGCAACCACCGTTACCAATAATGATGAAACCGGCAGTATAGGTATTTACCTGACTGTAAATATGTTGCGTAGTATCGGCAGTTAGTATTTGACCATCACCGAAATCAAATGTGGAAGTAAGAATATTGCCTATTGAAGTGCCATAAAACGAAACCGGAGCCAATGCACATTTAGTTAACGGTCCAACTGTCAACCCGGCTTGAAACGGGTTAAATCCGATGCTTATCGAGTCGTAACTAAAACAAATTGAACTGGTAGAAGAACCAATATAATATTTACCCGGAGTTACTCCGCTAAGCGTATCGTTAAAATGCGAAAAGTCTAATTTTAATTGTTGATGTAAATGATCTTCCCAAATGTATTTGTAATTCGGGGTAGTATTAGTTGCTTGAATAATGGCTTTTCCATCCGTTCCAGTTGCGCAGGTCGCATTGACAGCCGCATAGGTAAAAGCAGGATAATTGCTGGCTGTAATGGCAAAGGTATCTTCCAGATGACAACCAAAGGGGTCGGCTAAGGTAACATAAAACGAATCGGGTAATAAGCCTTTGAGAGTATCTTTAGTTAAGCCTCCGGAATTAAAGTTTACAGTATACAAGGAATTACCATATATGCCATACCAGTTAAGAGTTACCGGCCAATTTTGAGCAGTAATGGATGCAGCAATATAACCGGGTGTTCCGGCCAAACAATCGTAATTTTTAATGGTATTGTTTAAAGTGATATTGGTAACGGTTACGGTAATAGTATCTCCTGAAGGTGTACCGCATTGATTGGTAGAAAGAATGTATTGGGTAGTTACAGTAGGATTCACTAATACGGTTGCGTTATTGCTTAAGAACGAACCATTCGCAAACCAACTTCCACTTACATTAACAGGTACAGGAGCATACGGTATTGAAGTTACATTATAATTAGAACTACCTGCACTCCATGTAAATCGCCATGCTATGTTGTTGGCTGTCCATTGCGTTGGATAATTGTAACCTGCCGGAAATGCAGCATTAGCGCCGGTGATGTCTTGAACCCCAACTATTGCGGCACCGGAATTCCAAGTGCTGCACAAAGGTTTTGTTCCGATATGAACTTCAATATCATTACTGCCTTCAAACAAAATAATTTGAGAAGTAGAACATAAGGTATTGCAACTGAACATGGGAATACCGTTCATGGAATATACAAACTTACGGTTCGGTGCAGTTCCGATGGTGATGTAGGAACGTTGACCGTTTGGTGCAACACCCGGATCAATATCTTGCCATGCACCAAAAATGGAATTTATCGGATTAGAGGCCGAAGGAATAGCATTGCTAATAGGCCAAGGAGAATAGCCATTGGCACCGCTTAAGTCAAAGGTAATATACCCGTTACTGGAAAGTAAACATTGGGTATAAGGGTTATTGTAGAAATTGAAAGTAAAACCGATATTAATGGGCGGACTGTATTTGTCATCAATCGAGTCCATATTAGCCGTTGAAAAACCGCCATTAATAAATGCCGATTGCAAGAGCACAGCGCTACCGGAACATACCGAAGTGTCGTTTGTAAGAATATTGCTTTGGGCAACAGCGCTTAGGGTTACTAAGCAACCGAACACCAGCAACAAGGCTGCTTTTTTAAGGTATAGGCACATGGTTGTTAGTTTTCGTAAAGTTTAAGGTAACGCTAAGCTAACACGAATTGCCCTATTATCCAAATTTTTTTTAATCTATTCGATGCCTATGATTTTACGCACTTCTTTTAAGGTAGCGCTTGCACTGGCACGTGATTTTTCGGCTCCTAATTTTAATACCATTTGTTGGTAATCGGTATCGCGAATAATGCCGTCGATACGTTCTTTAATAGGAGCATTGAAAAGAATAATATCTTCTGCCAATTGCTTTTTTAAATCGCCGTAACGAATGTTACAATTGTTATAAGCTTCTTCAAAATGAGCTACAGTAGAGGCATCCGAAACCAAAGTCAACAATTGAAAGATATTTTTAATGGCATCCGGCTTTTCGGAATTTGGAACGGTAGGACCGCTATCAGTAACCGCTTTCATTACTTTTTTACGGATTACTTCCGGTTCATCGCGTAAATAAATACCATTACCATCGCTTTTACCCATTTTGCCGCTGCCGTCTAAGCCCGGAACTGTGATTGGAGTACCCGTAAAGGTAAAAGGGTAGGGCTCCGGAAAGAAATCGTTGCCATACAAATGATTGAATCGATTACCAAAATTGCGGGCCATTTCTAGGTGTTGCACTTGGTCTTTCCCAACCGGAACTTTATGTGCACGATGAATTAAGATATCGGCAGCCATTAAAACCGGATAGGTTAATAAACCGGCATTTACATTTTCTTCGTTCTTACGCACTTTATCTTTAAAAGAAGCAACACGTTCTAATTCACCTTTATAGGCCAGCATATTCAGCAATAAATACAATTCCGGGATTTCCGGAATATCACTTTGAGCATATAAAACCACTTTCTCCGGATTGAGACCGCAGGCCAAATAATCCACCAATACTTCATTGGTGTTTTTTCTGAAATCATCCGGTTTCGGGTGTGTCGTTAACGAATGAAAATCGGCAATAAAGAAGAAACAGTGATAATTACTGTCTTCTTGCATCTTTAAAAAATTTTGAACGGCTCCGAAATAATTACCCAAATGCAGGCAACCTGTACTGCGGATACCACTAACTACTATTTCCATGGGGCTAAAATACAATTTTGTATGAAATAATTTAAACCCAAAAAAGCAGCGTTTCCAACTTGTTATTATTGTTAATTTTTGTAATGCGGATAAAAAGGGCTTGCATTTGCCAAATAACTATTTACATTTGCGAAAAATTAAAACAGATTACCATGTATTGGACACTTGAATTAGCATCCTATCTGGAAGATGCCCCCTGGCCCGCTACCAAGGACGAGTTGATTGATTATGCCATTCGTTCCGGTGCACCTGTAGAAGTAATTGAAAACTTACAGGAACTGGATGAAGACGGCGAGTTGCATGAGAGCATCGAAGATATTTGGCCGGATTATCCGACCAAGGATGACTTCCTCTTTAATGAAGATGAATATTAACACCTTAACTAAAACCGGCTTTGTCCGGTTTTTTTTATGCCCATAAGTGAGGTGCTATGCTTGGTAGTGGCTGTAGTGAAGCCTTTTTCGTGTAGAAAGACGGGACTTTAGCTGGTAATTCAATTAGAAAACAACATCTTTGTGTAGTAAATTTGATGCTTATGATTGATTTGTTGAATTCTTATGGTATTTACTCCCTGTTTGCGGTATTGCTCGGTGTTTTTTTGATAGTGGATTTAATGCTGTTTCAGCGTAAAAGTGTGGCCCCTACTTATCGTTCTTCTTTGTTACAAACCGGGGCATGGCTATTGGTGGCCCTAAGTTTTGGGGTGGTCTTGTATTTCGATAAAGGAAAAGAAACCGGCTTACAATTTACCAGCGCCTATTTAATGGAATGGAGTTTAAGTGCCGACAATATCTTCGTGTTCCTGCTGATTCTACAGTACTTTCAAATTCC
>JAHEYX010000254.1 GCA_023251415.1 Chitinophagales bacterium | reverse complement strand
CGTGGTTAAAACTGAACAAACGATTTACATCGATGACTATGCACATCATCCAAATGAGATTAAACCATTTTTAGAATCGGTTCGTGCAATAAATCCCAACCGAAAAATTACGGTAATCTTTCAACCGCATTTGTTTTCTCGCACTAAAGATTTTGCGCAAGGCTTTAGCGAAAGTTTAAGTTTGTGTGACGAATTAATACTTATCCCGATTTATCCTGCACGTGAATTACCAATACAGGGAATTAATTCCGAAATGTTACTCGAAAAGGTGCGTATTGCAAACAAACGGGTATTGCCTAAAGAGGAAGTACTTGCCTATATAAAAAATAATCCGCCGGAAGTTTTATGTACGATTGGTGCCGGTGATATCGATCAATTAATTCAGCCTTTGCAACAATTGTTAAGCGCCAAACCTACTAATCCATAAGCAATGAATTGGCGTAACATACCTTGGAAACGAATTTTTAGCATCACCACCTGGAGCCTATTGGGATTAGCCTTTATTGTATTGTGGGTAATTGCAGCGGCACAACAACAAGCAGTAATTGCACATACCATCCAAATAAAAATCGATCGAGCTAAAAACAAACTCTTTATCGCACCATCCGATATCAACGAAATTATTCGTCAAAGTGGCTATGACACATTGGTTGGAAAACCGCTTGGTAAATTGGCCTTTAATAAACTGGAAAAAGCATTCGAAGACAATCCTTGGATCGATGATGCTGAAATTTATACCACAAAAAATGGTGACCTTACTATTGCAGTACAACAACGTTGTCCATTAATGAGGATAATCAACAAAAACAATGTAGGCTTTTATATCGATAAAAAAGGAACAGTCATGTTACTCAGTAGTAAATTTACGCCACGAGTTTTAGTGGTGACCGGTGAGATAACAAACAGCGATTTTAATAGTTCTGACCCTTCTAAAAGTAAACGATACGACCTCGTTCAATTAGCTGAATGGATAAGTAAAGACCCCTTTTGGAACGCACAAATTACGCAAGTTGAAGTTCATCCAAATCAAGAAGTGAGCCTCTATACATTGATAGGTGATGTTGAAGTTGATTTTGGAAAAGCCGATGACTTCGAAAATAAATTCAGAAAATTAAAACTGTTTTATTTGGATGGATTGAACCTCGCAGGTTGGAATAAATACAGCCGAATAATTATCAAATACGACCGACAAATTGTTGGCGTAAAAAAATAAAGTATGAATCAAATGGCAAAATCAAATTTGGAAAAAGGAGATATCATTGTTGGCCTCGATGTGGGTACAACAAAGATTTGTGCCATCGTTGGCCGTTTAACCGAACACAATAAAATTCAAATCCTCGGAATGGGTAAAGCCGATTCTGTGGGAGTGGATAAAAATGAAGGAGTTGTTAATGTTGATCTAACCGTAGGTGCTATTCGCAAAGCTATTGAGGAAGCTAAGTTGGATGCGAAATGTGATATTAAATCTGTTTATGTCGGTATTGCCGGTCAACACATCAAAAGTTCGCAACATACCGGTATCATTACCCGCTCTAATATTGAAGAAACCATCAACAAACAAGATATTCAACGTTTGATTGATGACATGTTTAAGTTGCAAGTTGATCCGGGCGAACAAATTATTAATGTACTTCCTCAGGATTTCCACGTCGATAATTCACGTGGTATCAAAGATCCACGCGGTATTATCGGAACACGCCTTGCTGCGCATTTCCATATTATCACCGCAAAAGTAAATGCCGTTAAAGTATTACAACGTTGTGTTAAAGATGCAGGTCTTACCGTTTCTGGTATCACCCTCGAACCTTTAGCATCGTCTGCTTCGGTATTAAGTGAAGAAGAAATGGATGCCGGTGTTGCTTTAGTGGATATTGGTGGTGGCACTACCGATATCGCTATTTTTAAAGAAGGCATCATTCGTCATACCGGAGTAATTGGTTATGGCGGTAATATTGTTACCGAAGATATTAAAGATGGCTGTGGTGTTATGATGAAGCATGCCGAAATTTTGAAATTAAACTACGGCAGTGCTATGGCACAAGAAGTAGATCGCAATGCGTTGGTTTCTATCAAAGGAATGAAGTGGAAAGAATCTACCGAAGTTTCAATCTATAACTTGGCCTTGATTATTCAAGCCCGTATGGAAGATATCATCGGAGCCGTTAAATCCCATATTATTAATTCCGGTTTTGATAACAGAAAACTAATTGCCGGTATCGTTCTTACCGGTGGTGGTGCACAATTAAAACACCTCAAACAATTGTTCGAATGGCATACCGGTATCAATACCCGTGTTGGCCTTCCAACAGAATATATCGCAAACTCAGATTTAGCTATTTATAAAAACCCATCCTTCTCAACGGGTATAGGACTTATTAAATGGGGCTATGAAAACGGTGCTGCAGCAACAACCGATAATCGCTTGTTCAGTGAAATCCCGGTTGAACCAATTGTTGAAACACCTCCACCGACTCCGGTAGAAATTCCTGAACCTGTTGCCGTTACCTTGCCGGTTCAAACACCTGAAGCCGAAAAGAAATCGAAAAAAAGTGGTATGGGCTTCTGGAATAAAATTTTAGACAACACAAGAATGATTTTTGAAGGAGAAGAAGATAAGAACCTCTCCTAATCAAATACAACCAAACAACCAACACCCTTTAAAAACCAAACCAAACCATGCTCGAATTTAACATGCCTAAAAACAAAAGCTCCAGAATCAAAGTGATTGGAGTTGGCGGTGGCGGCACTAATGCGGTCAATCACATGTTCCGCTTAGGTATCAAAGATGTCGATCTCGTAGTTGCTAATACCGATCGCCAATCCTTAGATGCCAGCCCCGTTTTAAATAAAATTCAATTGGGCGAACAACTAACCGAAGGACTTGGAGCCGGAACGAATCCATTACGTGGACGTGAAGCTGCTATGGAATCCATTAGCCAAATTCGGGAAATGTTAAGTTACAATACTAAAATGCTGTTTATTACTGCCGGAATGGGCGGTGGTACCGGTACAGGAGCCTCTCCGGTAATTGCTGAAGTAGCTCGCGAACTAGGCTTGTTAACCGTTGGTATCGTTACTACGCCTTTCGACTACGAAGGACCACGTACCAGCAATCAAGCACATGAAGGTATTGAAGAATTAAAGAAATATACCGATGCCGTTATTGTAATTTCAAATGAAACCTTGCGTGCCGAATATGGTGATATGGATATCGATAACGCCTACGGTAAAGCAGATGATATTTTAGCTACTGCCGCAAAAAGTATTGCAGAATGTATCACAACAGTTGGTACACAAAACGTCGATTTTGAAGATGTGCGTGTTGCTCTTAAAAGTAGTGGCGTTGCATTAATCGGTAACGGAAGTGCTGCCGGCGTTGGTCGTGCAATATTAGCTACCGAAAAAGCATTGGAATCGCGTTTGTTGAATGATAAAGAAATTAGCGGCGCTAAATTTATTTTGATCAATGTTACGTACGGTACCAAAAAAATCACCCTCGATGAATTGAACGAAATTGCAATGCATATTCGTCGCGCAGCAGGGGATAATGTTCAAATTAAACAAGGTCGTGTGTTTGATGAATCACTTGAAGATGCAGTTAGCGTAACCATTATCGCTACCGGTTTTAATCAAGTGGCTTTTAGCGGAGAAACCATATTAGTAGCTCAAAAAAAAATTGAAGCTAATCCCGTTTCTTCCATCACCGCTACTATCGATGTTTCAAACAGCGCTGCTGCTGAACCAACCGTAAATTATCAAGAGTTTCCAATCAACCACCAAGAGCTTTCTTTAAATGAACCTGCTCGTACTACACAATTGTTCGATTTGGAAATTATGCCAAGTGAAAAGTTCATTGTTGAAGACGCTGCTCCTACTTTCGAAGAAACAAGCACTACCAATGATCAAATTATTACAGATAATGAAATCATTTTTAGCGTTACCACTGCTGAAGAACCATTAGTGGAAGATAATTTGTCTATGAACTTGCAAGCTATCTTGGATAAAAGCGAAAATGAACGCATCGAACAAATGAAACGCAATAATGAACTCCGTGATGAAGAACGTAAAAATGCCTTGCGTCAGTTAAATTACAATATTAATAAGCAAAATACACCGGCCTATCAGCAAAAGAATGTTCCGTTAGATGTGGTGGAACACTCCTCCGCAAATACCTACAATGAATATTCGGTAATCAAAAATGCTGAAAATCAGTCGGAGCTTAGAAAGAATTCCTATCTGCATAACAAGCCAGATTAGTAAAGAGACGTTCTTGTTTGTCTGTTTTTAAAGGTGAACAATGCCGGTTCTGAATCATCAGACCGGCATTTGTTTTTTGAGGCCTATACCACCTTATCGGCACAGCAACTGCTCGCAAACGCCTCCGGTTTAGCCTTAAAACAAAATCCCATGCCTACGATATATCCCATCGCCTCTTTTAATGCAGCATTTGAATTAAAATTAGGATTGGTATTAATATCGGCATGAACTTCCATAGCAATGCGGTACCGATCTAAAATCGGGCAAAGTAAATACGCTATTTCTATCGATTTCGTAACTTCAGCCAACATGCGCTCCCGTAAACTGTAAGGAATGAGCGATTTTTCTTGATGGATATACATGAATCCACCCTTCTTTTCGCGTAGAAATACAATTACGGTAGCAAATTCCGTGGCTTTACCCCGCACTTGTGAATCAGTGCCAATACATACTTTTAAGTGTTCACCCAATTCGCTTTCACGCTTAATAGTGCCCTCTACCGCAGCTTCAATAGGCAAATCAAGTGGTTCTCCGTTAAGTTTGTGCCATTGCATAGTGGTTTGATTTATAGGTTATTGCAATTTAAGCCTATTTTGCGGCCCTAATGAATCAAGTTATTAACGCAGAAGATGAAATTTCATTTGCATATTTAAAACTAACGATTATCTTTGCAGTCCGAAAAAATAAATATTCAAATGAAA
>JAHEYX010000253.1 GCA_023251415.1 Chitinophagales bacterium | reverse complement strand
AAATGGTGGAATTGGCATAAGCATTCTTTTGCATTAACAATAGAAATAACAAATTTATTAAATAGCAAAAATACTTTAATTGTAAATCCTGTAACAGGAACATCTTATAAATACGGGGACGATGTGCCAACAGAATGGAAAGACCCTAGATTTACTGATCCGCGCGATTTAAGAAGCGCTTTATTATCGCAAGGAGAGAATCCTGCGCGCTATAATGAGCCTCGTCATCTTTTAATTGGCTTCACTTTTAGATTATAAGTGGATAAAAAAAAAGTCAGTTGATTTGGATAGTTAATAAATTAAATTATTTTTGCGTCGCTCATAAAACAAATAAACCATCAGATATTTTATCATGAAGAATCTTTTCAAGGCCGTTTTTCTGCTTGCGTTTCTGCTTATTTTGCAAAATGCTGTGTTCGCACAAGCAAAATATACCGGAATGTCAGTAGGTGTTAGATTAGGTACAACCTCTGCTTTTACCGATGTTCGTTCACATGTGTACATGCGTACATTCAAAAATAACGGTAAAAGTGAATACAAGCCTTATATTGGAGCTGACTTCCTTTACATGTTTTCACATGTTTTAGGTGTACATGCCGATGCAAATATCGGAACACTTCAAGGGTTGATTCCTAATTGGAATAAAAATAGAACAACTGAAGAACGCTTCATGTATCAACGTTTAGGTTTCAGTCGTGCTATTTACTTCAAAACTGTAATTAAAGAAGCAAATGTTAGTTTGTACATGAATTGGACCAACTTAGCTTGGTTTACAAATTTTGCAAACAATAAAAATGCAAAACCTCGTCGTTGGGGTATTTATTCTTACGCCGGTATTGGTGGTATTATTTATAATCCAGAATTACATGCTTTATATACAGGTGGTGATGAAGCAGTTATTCAAAAAGAAATTAAATACTTGCATGGTTTAGCCTATCCTAAAAACAAAACCGGTTTCTTTAAAGGTGTTCATGACGCTTATTTTCCTGTTGCAATCGGTGTTAAATACAATGTTAACAAAAATATTGATGTTGCTTTAGAAGGGTCTATGCGTTTTGTAAGCAGCGATAAATTAGATGGTGTAAGTGACTTAGGTGCTGCCGGAAATCGTTTCTCAAAATCAACTTTCTTAACTCCTACTCGTTATGCAGCTTATGCAAACGATAAATATGCATTAATTGGTGTAACAGTTAGTTACAAAATTGGTTCTAATAATGCAGCCAACAATAATATTGAATGGAACGATCCACAAGCTTTGATTTTAAGAAACGTGGATAATGAAATGAATAAATTAAAAGCTTTATTGAATGATGCTGATAAAGATGGTGTTAGTGATGCATTCGATAAAGAACCAAATACGCCAGCAGGTATTCGTGTTGATGGTTCTGGTCAAGCTATGGATGTTGACGGTGATGGAATTGCTGATTATAAAGATGAAGAATTATTCTCACCTAAAGGTGCTACTGTGAACGAAAATGGTATCGCTAATGATTCTGATGCTGATGGTGTTCCTGATGTTAAAGATATGGAACCGGAATCTAAACCGAATGCTTTAGTAAACTTTAGAGGTATTACTATTGGCGCTCGTCAAGATACCGTTAAACCAGCTACTGCTAAACCAGTATTCATTTTCCCTTCAATTTACTTCGATTTGAATTCAGCTGAAATTAAACCTTCTTTCCATAATATCTTAGCTGATATTGCTAAAACAATGGTGCGTTATCCTTATATTAAAGTAAATGTATTCGGTAATGCCGATCAAAGAGGTAATGATGCATACAATGCTGATTTAGGAAAACGTCGTGCTGAAGCAGTGGCTAACTACTTGAAGAAAAATTTCAAAATTGATCCAAGTCGTGTTAACTCCGTTGAATCATACGGTAAAGCTCGTCCGATTTCTGACAAGCATGAACCAAACAGAAGAGTGGATATTATCTATGTTGAACAATAAACTTGAAGGCTCCCTCTTTTCCCAATAAATAAAAATTATACAATCATGAACAGAATTAAATTATTAGCCACATTAGCCCTTGCAATAGTTATTGCACCTGCTGTGTGGGCACAGGATAACTCATTAAAGGAGACATTAAACTTAAATAACCCTTTTAAATCAACAGATAGCTACACGGGTTGGTCTGGTGTTTTGAAATTCGGTGTTACACAACCATATACGGATATTAATATGTATCCTTATTTCAAAGCATTAAAGAATAAAAACGAAAATCAACCGTACTTATCTATAGGTGGTCAGAAAATGGTTTCCAATATTATTGGTTTTCAAGGTTTCTTAAACGTAGGTAAAATCCAAGGCTCTTTACGTTTGAAAAGAAACCCATTAGTATCTGAAAATGGAGCTTACTTAAACAGCTTAGGTACTGCTAACGGTACATTAGGTTGGTATGCTCGTAATGAAGGTATCTATTTCAAAACAAATGTTATTGGTGCCGATGCACATATCTACTTTAACTTATCAAACTTAGGTTATTCGTTATTATCTGCTTCTAAAGGTATCTATAAAAAGCGTTTGTCTTTCTATGGTTATACCGGCGTTGGATTTATTTCTTTCAAAAGCACTATCTATTCTATTAAAACGGATAAAGCTTTACCTAGCAATAAAAATATGGCAGGTATCACCGGAAAGAATAACACAATAGAAACAGAAGTTCCTGTTGCTGTAGGTTTAAAATATAAATTAAACAGCAAAATCAACTTAGGTTTAGAATATTGCTTGCATAATGTTCTTTCAGATAAATTGGATGCTTATGTTAATCATTCACCTTCTGCAAATGCCTTTACTGGCGTTTGGTTAAGACAAGGTAACTATGATAAATATGGTGCTTTCCAAGCTACATTAACTTATAATATTTTAGGACAAAATCCAACTGCTGAAAATATCGAATGGAGCAATCCTTTCGATTCTAAAATCATCAACCAAAAGTCAATTACTGCTGAAGATTTGTTGAAAGATGCTGATGGTGATGGTGTTGCAGATTTATTAGATAAAGAAAATAATACACCTGCAGGTTGTCGTGTTGACGGTAGTGGTCGAGCAATGGATACTGATGGTGATGGTGTAATTGATTGTAAAGATAGAGAACGTCTTTCTCCTGCTGGTTATCCGGTTGATCAAAATGGTGTTGCTCAAATACCTGATTCTGATGGTGACGGTATCTTAGATAATATGGATTGGGAAATTCATTCTCCGGTTGGCTGCAAAGTTGATGGTCATGGCGTTTGCCCTGCTCCAGCTCCTGCTGCTCCTGTAGTTGCTAGCAATGCGAATGTGAATTTACCTTCTGTTTATTTTGATTCTGATAACAATATCGTTAAAAAAGAGTATATGGTAGAATTGCAAAAAGTAGCATTGGCTATGTTTGCTAATCCTAGTATGAAAATCACTGTTACCGGTAATACCGATAAACATCATAGCGATGATTACAATGATAAATTGGGTATGCGTCGTGCTAAAGCAGTTGCTGATATCTTAATTAAACGTTTCGCGGTTCCAGCTGATCGTATTAATGTAAAATCAAACGGTAAACGTGCATTAAATACCTTAAGTGATGAATTGAACAGAAGAGTTGATATCTCTTTAGCTCAATAATTCATATTAAAATATAGTAAAAGGGCAACTTGAAATTCAAGTTGCCCTTTTTTATTTATATTGAATTTGTCGGAAAGCCGCTAAAGGATCTGCAGTATTCCAAATTCCACCTAGCAAAACAACGCCTTTAAATCCTAATGCTCCAGCTTGCTCAATGGTGGTTAAATCAATACCCCCTAATCCATAAATTAATTTATTAGTACTTGCTAATAAGGATTGGAGCTCGTTCGAACTAAACTTGCTTTCATAATTAGGTTTGCTTATGCTTTTGAAAATTGGGCTTAAAAAGAAATAATGAAAGTGATGGTCTTCTGCTAATAATTCGGGAATACTATGTGTACTGCAAGATATTGTTTGCGTGGAATCTAAAAGCTTTAGATAATTGGGTAACTCACTTTTGATATGGCTATTCAAATGAATGCCTTGTAAAGGATAATGTCGCAGCAACTCGAAATGTTGATGCAGCACAATTCGAGAATAATAAATCGGATTAATTAGGTCGAGAAAGTTAATTAATTCAGCTTTCGTTGACTCGTATTTTCTTAAATGATAATGCTGCAAACCAACAGCGAATAGCTCATTGACTAGGTCAGCTTCTGAATTTGAAGGTGGAATTTCCGGCGATAAAACTACTTTAATCATTGGTTACTAATTGGGTCAAATTTACAGTACATTATCATTTTCTATTGCAAATAAATTGTTTAAGCAATTATCTTTGGTGAATGAAACGAATTGTACTCTTACTTTCCTTTATTTGTTATAACTGCGGTGTATATGCACAAGCGCATCCTACAGATAATGCAGCTGAACCGGGCTCTTTGGTGCATTGGTTAACATTTCAAGAAGCTTTAAAGTTAAGAAAAGTGCAGCCTAAACCATTATTGATAGATTTTTATACGGATTGGTGTGGCTGGTGTAAGCACATGATGAAAACGACATATTCCACACAGGATGTTGCTTATTATATCAATACCTATTTCTACCCGGTAAAATTTAATGCTGAAGGTCAAGACAGCGTATTTTATAAGGATTCTTTATTTGTCAACAAAAGTAAATATCCACGTTCGACACATAACCTTACTCCGTTTTTTCTTGGCGCCAATTTAACCTACCCTTCAACCGTTTTTGTTTCACCGGATGATAAATTTACATTTGTTTCAACCGGGTATTTGGATATGCAAAAAATTGAGCCCTTTTTGGTCTATATGGTTGAAAATGTTTATTATAATGCTGCATTTGAAGGTTTTAGTAAACAATTTAATAACAGCTTTTTTGATACAACTCAATTGTACAAAAAAAGTAAGGTTGATTATTTAAGTTTTGAAAAGGTGCAAGAGAAAGTTAAAAGTAAACCCCGTAAATGGC
>JAHEYX010000252.1 GCA_023251415.1 Chitinophagales bacterium | reverse complement strand
ATTCTTGGAATAGATGGGTTTCTGAATTTCAAAAACGATACTGTTTGGTTAAATCTAAACAACGGAATTGGTTTTTACTTCAAGGACACAACGACAATATCCTACAATAATTCACTTGTTTTAAAAGGAAGGATTGGTCGTAGTACTTCAGTACAAAATAAAAACAATTATGTATGCGTAAGTATGTTGCTAAACAACAATACTATCCTGCAAATATTAGAAAAAGAGCTTGGTAATCAGTTTCATTTGACGAAGACCATTACCATAAATTTTCCACTAAGCTTAGCCCTAGCCTACAATACCAATGGCGATTTGTGGTTGGGAACCCTCGGCAAGGGATTACTGCAATATCCCGATATTGTTCATAAAAACAATTACAAACGATATTTACCAAATGAATCTGTAAATCGTGTTTACTTTGATAAATCAGGCTGTATGTGGGTGTGTACTAGCAATGGCTTATTCTTTTTGGCAAAGAATGATATTACAGTTTTGAAACCTGATGAGAACAAGGCACATCATTTTACTTCCATGTTTATTGATAAAAACAATAATCAATATTTTGGCACTGATTATAATACGCTTCATGTTTTGTACCGCAACGGCAATAAGAAAGATTTTGTACTTAATACTACTTACAAAAACACATACATAAAACGAATACTGCCTTGCGCCGATAAACAGGGAGTATATTTAGCTACCACTAACAATGCGTATTATTTTTCTGGGTCAGCAATTTATCCCTTTACCCTATCACCTACTGATATAAAACAGTTGTACATAACTCATGATAATAAGGTATTACAGGCCATTTATCATTCGGCAAATATTAAATCACATGAAAAAAATAATACATTTTCATTTGTTAAAACCATTTGGAATAAACGGACTACTGCTGTTTGTGAAGGGGAAAATGAAACCATTTGGCTCGGTACATTAAGTGGGCTATATTTTCAAAACGCCGGAGATACAGCAGTAAAAAAAATGGAAGCTATTCCGTCAGTAAACAATACACGAATAACACACCTTAATTTTGCCACTGAACCGAAAACATTAATTGTTGCTACTGCTTTAAAAGGTTTAATACTATATCATGCCAATAAAGCGTATGAATTTAATACTAAAGATGGGTTGCCTGATAATAATTGTAAATTTACTTTTGTTGATGATAAAAACAACATTTGGGCACTAACGGCTGCCGGTTTAAGCAGGTTACAAGTAACATCATTTGAACCTTTAAAATTCAGTATCAATTCATTTTACGGCTCACAAGGCTTGCCCACAAAAGATATTACCGATGTATTCGTAAAAGACAGTATCGTTTATTTAACAGTAGCTACCGGCATCTTCCGATTCAATTATATTTCTTTAGGCAACGCACAATTACCATTGATAGCGGTAACATCGTGCAAAGCAAACAATGAAGTGATTAATATTTATGATTCATTGTTACTAAGTTATTCGAAAAATCAAATTGCTATTAATTTTTCAGGTATTCAGTTTGGTGGCGGACGATTGCATTATTTATATCGCTTAGCTGGATTTGATGAACGCTGGAATACTACGGCAAATAAATCTATTGAGTACAGTTCGTTGCCACCTGGAAAATATATTTTTAATGTGTATGCAATAAATGAATATGGTACGAGGAGTACAAAACCAGCACAACTAAAATTTGAAATAATACCTGCTTACTGGCAAACGTGGTGGTTTAAAACAATCCTAATTCTTATATTGTTTGTGGTTGCAACCCTAATAATAATATCCTATGCAGCCTACATCAGACGAAGCGAACAACAAAAAGCTGCTATCAATAAACAAATTGCCAGTTTAGAATTGCAGGCGTTGCGTTTGCAGATGAATCCTCATTTTATTTTTAATTGCCTGAACTCGATACAACATTATATTATTAATAATAATATGGTATCTGCTCAAAAATATCTGGCCGATTTTGCCCTACTTATTCGTAAAACTATAAAGCTATCGAGGAGTAATTATATTTCGTTAGAAGATGAAATTATTTTCTTAGATAATTACTTAAAACTGGAACAAATGAGATTCGATTTTCAGTTTGATTATAAAATAGATAATCAGTTAGCAAATGAAATGGCTACTACCGAAATGCCAACGATGATTATTCAACCTTATGTTGAGAATGCAATTATACATGGGTTGCGTTATCTGAAAAATGAAAAGGGATTACTTGAAATCAAATTTACTATAAAGCCCGATTTTATTATTTGCGAGATTGAGGATAATGGTATAGGAATTAATGAATCGAGACGGATTAAAACTGGAAAACAGCAATTGCATCAACCTATGGGTTTGCAGATATTGAACGAACGTATTGCTACTTTTAACCTGATTACATCGGCTGCAATTGAGGTGAGCATTGTTGATAAGCGAACTTTAAATGCAACCGAACACGGAACTAAGATTGTCTTACATATACCCATTAATGATTAACGAATATGAACAAACCCTACTCTGTTTTTCTTGTTGACGATGAAACAAAAAGCTGCGATATTCTAACAGCTTTATTAAATAAAAATTTCAATCATTTGCATATAGCCGGCAAGGCACATTCGGTTGATGAAGCTTATCCTGCTATTTTAAAAGCGAAGCCCGATTTAGTTTTCCTGGATGTAGAAATGCCTTACGGTAACGGGTTTGATTTGCTACAAAAGTTTAACGGCAAGATAGATTTTCAAGTAATATTTGTAACTGCTTATGACCAATATGCTATTAAAGCTATTCGTTTTTCGGCACTGGATTATTTACTGAAACCGGTGAATGAAGATGAATTAATAATAGCTGTAAACAAATATATAGCGCTTACTTCGGCGAATTATCAAACGGAAAGCCTTACGTTGTTGTTAGCACAATTGCAAAAACCCGAACATTTAAAACGTATAGCCATACCCTCATCAAAAGGGTTGATTATGCTAAACCTTAGCGATATTATTTATCTGCAGGCTGAAGGGAGCTATACAAAGATTCATACTTCAGTAAGTAATAATAATACGATAACTATACCGCATACATTGAAAGAATATGAGGATATGCTGGACGACTCCGGTTTCTTTCGTGTACATCACTCGGCACTTATTAATCTGCAACATGTTTCTAGTTATATAAAAGGAAGAGGCGGACAGGTGGTGATGTCGAACAATGATGTAATAGAAGTTGCACAACGCAAACGTGAAGAACTGATTCAATTGCTACTGAAAATGTCATAACTCCTTTTTTATACAGGTGTTTCCCTAAAAATCACTCTTTAGTTTTACTCACTTATCGCCCGATTCTACTCACGGGCTAGATTTGTTCACTCACGGGCTAAATGTAGCTTGTAATGTTTTTTTGGTGCATATACTTTTGGTTTTGTAATTATTTATTTTAACTAAAAACTTATGACATGAAAAACAATTCAGCAACAAACCACCCTAATGAAAACAAAGAGCCCGAAACCAGCCTGCAATTAAACAAGTGTGACAACAAAACTTTGCAACGACAGAAACCTGCATTATTTGCATTACGACTTATTTGTATTCTGTTTGTATTGATGGTAAGTGTGAATTATGGATTTGCACAGTTGGACCAATCAAATTGGTGTTTTGGGAATAATGTAGGATTGAATGTTGCTGGCATTCCTGTACCTTTTACAACACCTATCACAGCTCATTTTTCAGCTCCACTAACTAACTACGAATCGACAGTTAGTATAAGTGATGCTATTGGCAATCTATTATTTTACAGTGATGGAAATGATATTATTAATAATACGGGGGTAGTAGTCGGAAGCGTTACTGGATCAGTTTCAAACAATAGTATTTGCGCAACAACAAATTACTTTACTTCTACCACACAGCATTTGGTATTGCCCGATGTAAATAATAATCCATCAAATAATTATTTAGATTATTATTTATTCTCATTGCCTCATGCTAACGCAAGTATTTGCCCCCCCATCAATCAAGTAATGTTAACTCATATTCAAGTTATTATTTCCCCATACTCGGTTTCTATAATTGGAACTCCTACATCCATTCCGGTACCATCCGGTTTAGGAACTTCTTTTAATGAAAGAATTACTGCCATACCTATGTGTTCTTCAAACGCATCGGCGCCTGGTTATTGGGTTATTATGAGTGAATCGCAAGTAGGGAATTATTTTATTGTTTATTCATTTACTAGTGCTGGATTAAACTTAGTAAATACATTTAGTTTGTCACAATATTTAGCTCCTCAAGGATATTTAAAAGCCTCTCCAGATGGAACTAAATTAGCCGCCGGTAATGCTAGTGTCAGTGATGCCCATCTTTACAATTTTGATAATGCGACAGGGAATATACAATATTACAGTACAATATCGTTGCCCTCTGGATCTCCATATGGCGTATCATTCAGTCCTAATTCTCAATTTCTATATTTACCAGATGGTAATAATTCTATATACCAATATAATATAAGCGTTCCATTTCCGACTAGTCCGTCACAAACTTTAACAAATCCTTCCAGCATTTTTTTTGCAGTTCAAATGGCCCCAAATGGTAACTTATATGTTGCTAATAATAATAATATTGGTGAAATATCAAATCTAAGCGTCGTGAACACAGCTACACTTAATTTTATTTCTTTATCTGCAGGAATCCCTTGGTATGGCCTTCCCAATATGGTAGATGCATGGGATTGTAATAATAAACTTCCATCTATATTTTTTATTACTGCATCAAGTACTTTTTTTGATTGTATAACAGCTACACCTATTACATTAAGTGCAGCTATGGGCAATATACAGTGGTATTATAATAATGGAACTACGAATGTACCGATTGCTGGAGCAACATCAAGTACCTATGCTGCAAGTTTACCCGGGACTTATACGGCAGTAAGTACTAATTGTTTTGGTAGTACAACATCGAATTCTATTGTTATTACATCCAACCTTCCAACAGTGAACATTACTCCTATTAGTCCGTTATGCGTTGCGGCATCGGCTGTTACT
>JAHEYX010000251.1 GCA_023251415.1 Chitinophagales bacterium | reverse complement strand
TACAGCATTTATTTCAGATTTGATAAACCAATGTGAAGGCACTACTAATTTGGCTCCCCCTAAAGAAACGTTGATTTCTAAAGTGATGGTACCGTTTATATCGGCCTGACTTAAATCTATTTCAGCGCCTCCTAACACACAATTAACTTCCCCACCTTTAAAATCTTTGGCAATTATGCGACGACTTACACCACTTAAAAAGGTATTTATGCTAATAAAATCATCGGCAGAATCGCTCATTGTGCTTTTGCAAGAAGGATTGTTTGGTTGAATGTTTCCGGAATTAAATTTATGATGTCCCCAACGATGATGTCCCCAAGGATGGAAACGTTTTGGGCGAAAGATGAATACCAAACCTATCATTAGAATAATGGCAGGTAATGCAAAGTCGTGGAAGTGTTTAATTTGGAAATACTCATTGTTTAAAAAATAAACGCCTAAACCTAATAGGATTACCCAACTGATGTTAGCAAAGCGATGACGGATACCGGTTATTACACCACCTAAAATTAATAACATGGGCCATGAGATTAGCCAAGCAGGTAAGACAATTAAGGATAAGCGTTCTAATAGAACTACTGCACCAACGATGACTAAAAATATACCGATATATCTGCGACGATTTGGGTTCGGGTACCACTGATTAAATTCATTATTGTTTTCCATTGTTGTATTTTTTGATGATGCAAATGTAGTGTGCCGGTATAGGATGTTCAATTCCTATTCCGCCGACGTTGTTGTAAGGGCGGTAAATGGATAGTTTTAAGGGGTAAATGGTAGCTCGTTTTTTGCATGCGGTTTCCAATTGTCGGCATGGAGGATGATTTTGGCTGTGGTAAAGCCTACTAAAGAACCAATTACTACATCACTTGCCCAGTGTTTATTGTCGTGAATTCGGCTCAAAGCTACTGCTGCCGCCATTCCATAAATGGGCATGCGCCAGCTTGGTTTTTTTATTCGGTGACAAAGTACTGTTGCTAATGCAAAGGCATCGGCGGCGTGACCGGAAGGAAACGAGAAATTGCTTTGGGTTTGCCAAAATCCATATATGGCACCCGGATTATCAGTGGCGTAAGGCCGTTTGCGTTGTACAGCAAATTTAGTAAAGCCGGTTATTAAATCCGTGAATAATAAACATTTAATAGCAGTCAGACCGGTTTCTTGCACTGCGGTATTATGGTTTATGACGCCCCAACAGCATAAACCCGCACTGATTCCAAACGTAGTATATCCTCTTCCGAATGGTTCGATGAATTTACTTACCTGATTGCTTGTACGTGAGCGATTTTGTTGCACTTGTATTTTAATTTCTTGGTCAAGTTGGGTGCAAAGAAGAGTGGCACAAAAGGTAATCCAGGTGCTAATTACAGCTTTCTCTGAAGGGTGTATGCAGGCGTTTTTCAAACTTTTGGTGTCAGCTTTAAAAGATTGGAAATAGGCCTTTTTGAGTAAACAATGTTGAGCATGTAAGCGGATGGAAACCACTAAAAGTAAAGTGAAAATAAAAAACGTGCGCATCGTATAAAGGTAAAGAATAAAAAATAAAGTAAATTTGCGGCATAAAACTTAGAAATGGCGCGTTTAATGGCGATTGATTATGGTAAAAAACGTTGTGGAATTGCGGTTACAGATGAATTGCAACTTATCGCAACGGCGTTGGACACCGTCGAAACCAGCCAGCTAATGGAATATCTTAAGAGGTATTTTACAAAAAATGCGGTTGAAAAATTAGTAGTAGGCGAACCAAGTAATTTAAATGGAACGGCTACACATGCTTCACAACCGGTAAAAGCATTTGTTCAATTAATGACGACCACTTTCCCCCAATTGCCTATTGTCATGATTGATGAACGATTTACTTCGAAGATGGCTGCTCAAGTGGTTGCCAATAGCGGAATGCGCAAAAAGCAACGACAAGAAAAAGGATTATTGGATCAAATTAGTGCAGTTATCTTGTTACAAGATTATATGATCAGAGTAGAAAATAAAATCATTTAAACTATAAAATTAATATCCTTCTATGATTCTTCCTATAGTGGCATACGGTAGCCCATTATTAAAAGTAGTAGCACAACCTATAACACCGGACTATCCGGATTTAAAGCAATTGATCGAAAACATGTGGGATACCATGTATAACGCAAATGGAGTAGGTTTAGCTGCACCACAAATTGGCAAATCGATTCGCTTATTTATCATGGATAGTGCGCAATTGATGGTCGATAAAGATGAAGACGATGACGACAATCATTTGTTGAAAAATGGGGTTAAACAAGTAGTTATCAATCCTAAATTATTAAAATTCGAAGGGGAGGAATTTGCTTATAATGAAGGTTGCTTAAGTATTCCGAATATTCGTGAAGATGTGTATCGCCCTTCAATAGTAACTATGGAATACCAAGATGAATATTTCAAAACACATACAGCCACTTTTGATACCATCAATGCACGTATCATTCAACACGAATACGATCATATCGATGGAGTATTATTTACGGATCATTTAAAGCCATTGAAACGAAAATTATTGAAGAATAAACTCGAAGACATTGCTAAAGGATATGTAAAGACCGACTACCGAATGAAATTTGGGGTAAAATAGTTGTACGCAATTCCCCAATCCAATATGGTTTATATTGCTTGTTATCTTTTATTGTTGAGTATTTATACCGCCTTAATCCTCTTTTATTATCAAGGGTTTTGGCGCTTACCCCAATTTCAACTGGAAGCAAATTATAAAGCCCATACTACTGTTTCTGTACTTATACCTGCACGTGATGAAGCGGACAATATCGAAAATTTATTGAATGACTTGAATGAGCAGACTTTTCCGATTGACTTGTTGGAAATAATTGTCATTGATGATCATTCGACGGATGATACAGTTACGATTGTAGAGCGATTTGCCGCCAGCCATAAACACTTAACTATTAAATTACTTCGGTTAAGTGATACCACTGTACAACAAGCTTACAAGAAAAAGGCGATTGAATGGGCTGTTCATCAGGCAAACGGGCATTTAATTGTAACTACGGATGCAGATTGTCGACTTCCGAAAAATTGGTTATGCTGCTTGACTGCGTTTTATGAAAAGTACAATTACAAAATTATTGCTGCACCGGTTAAATACGCTTTTAATCCCAATTCCTTTATTGAGCAATTTCAAGCCTTAGATTTTATCAGCTTGATAGGAATTACCGGTGCATCCATTCATACCCGTATTAATAATATGTGTAATGGTGCTAATTTGTGTTATGAAAAGAAAGCGTTCGATGAAGTGAACGGGTATAAAGGGAATGATCATTTATCGAGTGGAGATGATTTGTTTTTAATTCATAAGTTAGGGGCTAAATATCCTAATGGCGTTGGGTTTATAAAATCGAATGAAGCGTGTGTAATTACTTATCCTAAGGCTACTTGGCAGGAGTTTTTAGCACAACGATTGCGTTGGAGCAGCAAATCGACAAGTTATGCCGAACGTTCCATTACGTTAATCTTGTTATTGGTTTATTTTACTAATCTGTTATTGCCAATTGGTTTAATAGCTTGTTTTATTTTTCCGGTTTTTATTCCTTATTTTTTAACGAGCTTGTTGGTTAAGTCTGTTGCAGATGTACTCTTTTTGTATCAAGTAACTGATTTTTTTGGACAGCGAAGACTTTTAAAAAATATATTACAAATTGGTGTGGTGCATATTTTCTATATCATACTGGTAGGCGCATTAGGCCAAGTAAGCAGTTTTGAATGGAAGGGACGCAAACTAAAAAAATAACTGCACTATTAACTGCGTTTGTGCGTTTCGCTTTTACTGTACGCGAAAATTAAGATGAACAAACTAAAAATCAAAAATGCACTCGTGCTATACCGTATAATTGCACCGGCGGTCGGTACTATCCATCCAATAAATAAGAATAAAACTATCGCATACCAGCATAGGAATGCAGTTTGTGGTATAAAACGTTTTTTTGCGAAATAGGCTTTTGCCATGATAATTCCTACTGCAATGCTATAAATCAGGTGTTCGATACCGGCAACCCGTTCAAACCAAGCTTTTGCTGTAAACGGATTTGGTGTAGTCAATGTTCTGAATACTGCTGCAGGTGCATAATAAACAAAGCTATACCAATTGGCACTAAGTGGAAAAGGTTTAAGTGATGAATGTGCATTACCTAGCGTATAAAAAAGATGTTGCTTTTGTATCATGTAATTCAAAAATCCTAAATGAAAAATAGCGTCCACGCTAAAGAATGCCGCAAAGAATAAAGCATAACTAATTCCAATTTTAAGGAAAGAATAGGAAGTTTTTTTTGAACACCAAATTAAAGCTGCCAATCCCGGACAAAGCAATAAAAATTCATACCCTCTCATAACTAGTAACACCAGGCAGCAAAGCAAAGCCATTGCGATCAATTTAATATCCCATTTTTTAACCATACAGCGATCAAAGGTGTAAAGTATCCAACCCAAGGCGCTAACAATGATACCGTCTTTGTGAATGCCCGAACTCCAAAATAACAATTGTGGAAGTAAAAAAATGCTGAGGAGGACATACGATTTTACAGCAGGAATAAACTGAACACCCCACATGTAAAGCAAAAGCAATCCGGGAAACGTAGCACAAACATAGAACAGGGTATTGATATAGGCATTACCCAAAGAAAGTAAGTCGAAAATTGCCAACAATTTTACAACAAGGTAAGTTCCTTTATCACTCCAATAACTGGTGTGTTTGATGTACCAAAGCAAATCGTTTGGGAGATAGTCGCCACCCGGGTATAAAATTAATTTTAAATAATTAAAGGTATCGTGCGGTAAAGCAGTATATAAAATAGCAGCATCGTGATTGTACTGTACTACATCGCCGCCACCATAATACTTTTGATGAATAAAATAGTAAAGCATACCCGCAACTACCTTACACCAAAATATACCTGAAATATAGTAAGCATTAATTCCACTAAAGGAAAATAGTTTTTTCTTCCAAATTAATAAGGAAAGGATGGTTCCGTAAAAA
>JAHEYX010000250.1 GCA_023251415.1 Chitinophagales bacterium | reverse complement strand
GATATTAAGCCCATTGAACAATTTACTTTCTTGCCAGTTTCTGTTATATTTAAGATTAGAAAGAAGAGTTTTTTTTGCTTGTATTTTTGCATTTCCCCTTTCAATCTCATCAATAACAAAACCTACTAAAGTTGCTTCATTTTCTCTTTTTGCAGAGGTTAAATTGACTAAAATACCTGTACAAACTGTACAGGAAACATGTTGTTGCGATAATAAGTATTGCCCTACATACTTGACTACGCAAAGAGTTTTAACTTCAAATTTTTCATTCATTGGATTTTGGTTTTAATTTGGAATATTCTGTTAGGTAATGGATAGCAGATTCAAGAGATTCAACACCTCTTTTTTTTCGGTCAAATAAATTCCGGTCCTCACTGTCCCCTGCACTAAGTTTAGCGTGCAACACCCCCAGTGCGTCCGCATTCTTTTTGTGCACTTCACATAAATCAGCAATAACTTGAGCAACCGGAATCATTTGACTTTGTCGTGTTAGTTATTTGTATAATTTCTTTATTCAATTTCTTCCCACATAAGCAATAAGTTTGAAATAGTTTATAGTATTCATCACTTTTTAATGAATTGATGTATTCGATGTCTTGCAATAATTCTTCGCAAGCCATGTACATTGTCATCCATAGTCGAAGTGTCGGAGCTTTCATTTATTGGTTAAATTGACTAAAGCTTGTATTTTAGTTAGTAATATCGAATCATATGACATATCATCTTTCAAGTAAACGTCAAGGTTAACTGGTCCGTTAATCTGTTTATTGATATATTCTATATCATCCTTTATTATTCGCTTGTGTGCAGCTCCAATTTGTTCGCAGTGTAATAGTGTCTGCTTATTTTGATCAAATGATTTAAGCGAATTAATTGTAACGTCAATTTTAGATTCAAAAGCTTCTAGCGCTTTTACTAATCTGTTCAATCGGTCGGAATCGATAACTATGATTTGTTGCATGTTAATGGGATTTTTCTAATTCTGAAAAAATTTTGAGACAGGTTAAAATATTGAGCTTGAATTCGTAGCGGTGTTTGCACCTGTCTTGCTCTGACTGTGGCATGTGTTTTGCCTTAGCAAGGTTCCAATCATCAAGTACAGCTTTTACCTCGATATTTTGGTAAAGGATAGCGTCTTGGACATTATAGGTGCTTATACTTGGCATATGTAAAAATTTTAATTACATTAGAGCCGTAAAAAGAAAAGCACCAATCAATTTCATGCTAAGGACCGGGCGGTTTTCAGCGTTGAACGACTAGTGCTTTGTCTTTTTTGGTCAATTATCTCACAGCCAAGTGAATCAAACTGAACCCAGCAACTCAAAAATGAGCGGCTATTTCTTTTTTCGGTATTCTGCAAGTTGTGAATCATTGGCTGTGATTATGAGGCAAATGTATACACTAGTTAACAATTTGTTACCATAAGGTAACTATAAATAGCTAAAAAATGGCTGAAAAGCAGTACAGACAAGGAGAAAAAATTTTTGAATTAATTAAGAAATCGGGCATTTCTATATCCGAATTTTCAATTAAATCAGAAATAAGCAGAAAAACTTTGTATGAAATAAAAGAAAAAGAGTGGGTGAACAATCACGATATATTAGTTAGAATTGCTAATGTATTACACGTTTCAGTATGGGAATTATATCCTATTCCAAAGCCCGATGAAAATGGTCAGGAAGCTCTTGAAATCGCTGACTATTTCGAAAAAACAAATCAATATTTCAAGGAAATCACGACTAACCTTGTAGAGATAAAAAAACAAATTAATAAACTCAAAACAACAAAGTCATGAAAAGTAAGTCATTGATCATTCTTCTTTTACCATTTGCCATTGCATGCAATTCTAATTCTCAATCTGTAAGTGATTCAAATCCCGAAACAACGCATGTGAAAACAGCCGAAGAATTGCGAGCAGAATTATTATTAAATGAGCAACAAGCACCTTTAAATTATCTTCAAATTATTAAGGATAATAATTACAGCATGAAACGGCATCAAGTTTTAGTTGAAAAACATATATTCAGAGCTGACGAATACAAGGATGATGGATTTATCTTTAATGGAGTCATAAAAAACTCTGCCACACTAGCTTCTTTTAAAGATGCTATTGTGCATGTAAAATATGTTTCTCCAACTCTTTCTGTTATTGAAGAACAAGATTATACAATTTATCGTTTTCTACCTCCAAATGATACAATTCATTTCTCAATAAAAGTAAACCCAAATGAGGCTTTTGAAACTTTTTCTTCATCAATAAAAAATGCTTTAATAAAATAACATGAAACACTTAATACTATCAATAATTTTAAACCTAATTTTCGTCGTTGCATATTCACAAAACAAAGTAGTAACCAATATACCAGAATCAACAACTTTAGAAGAATTTAATTATTTAACTAAAGGATATAAAATTCAAATTGAGTCAGGTTTAGACATGAAAAAGGGTTATCGATTAGAAGACATTCATGTTGATGATTCTATAAAAAACAATATAAGTTATGAATTTAAGAATTTATATCGAAATAAAGACATAAAACCATGTGCAACACTAATAATTGTGCATTCATATGCTATAAAGGATAAAACATACTATTTATGCTTACCAAATATTAGATCTACTCCAGAAATTTGGAATAAATATTTTTCAAGCTTTAAAGAGCTTGATTCAAAGGATCAATTACTATTGTCTTTTTATATTTCTATTCTTTATTCAGTTGCATTAGACACAGCAAAATAATGAATATACATTTAGCATATTCAATATTGCTTTTTGCTTCAAATCTCGTCTTGGGCACAATACAACTGATTCTTACTGCAAAACTTCGTGAAGCAATACTTATAACAAGTGTTGCTTTTTTGTTTTTGCAAGCTTCCTTCAATAACGCAATGCGCCCGGGATAGGAGCGGCACCGCAGTAAAGCGGATAGCCCGATAAGGCGCCCAAAAAATCATGCGACATTAGGTAAACCGCTGAATATGGCTATTTTTGCATGCCCTTTTGTTTACTCTTATTCATCTACTCAACGACTGTTATGCGTATTGTCTTTTTTGGTACTCCGGATTTTGCGGTTGCTTCGCTTCAACGCCTGGTTGAACAGCATTATGATATCGTGGCAGTGGTTACAGCTCCAGATAAACCTGCCGGACGAGGAATGCAATTGCAAGCTTCGGCAGTTAAACAATATGCCCTTGCAACTGATTTGCCCGTTTTGCAGCCCGAAAAGCTTAAAGACCCTGCCTTTATTGAAACGTTGCGCCAATTAAATGCCGACTTATTTATTGTTATCGCTTTTCGGATGTTGCCCGAAGTAGTTTGGACTATGCCTCCCATCGGCACATTTAATTTACACGCCTCGTTGTTGCCGGCATACCGAGGTGCAGCTCCAATTAACTGGGCTATCATCAACGGTGAAAGGGAAACCGGTTTAACTACGTTTTTCTTAAAACATGAAATTGATACAGGTGATATTTTATTTCAAACCAAAGTAGCGGTACCTGAAAATATGACTGCCGGTGAATTACACGACGTATTAATGCATGAAGGTGCTGCCTTAGTGGTGAAAACTGTTGATGCAATTGCCAACAAAAATTATACACTCCAAAATCAAGTTGGTGCTATAAAACATGCTCCCAAATTGTTTAAAGAACATGCAAAAATTGACTGGGCAAAACCAACAGCATCTGTTTACAATTTGATTCGCGGCCTGTCGCCCTACCCTGCTGCCTTTACCTATTTGAATGATAAAGTTTTTAAATTATATACTGTAGTTAAATTGCTCAAACCTGCAACAGAAGCAGCCGGAACACCGGTAACCGATCATAAAACCTATTTGCGATTTGCTACTGCTGACGGGTATATCGATTGTTTAGAAGTGCAACTGGAAGGCAAAAAACGAATGCCGATTAAAGATTTTTTAGCCGGTTATAAATGGACTTGATATGTTAAGGTTGAATTTTACTCCTTTTCCGGAACTGCCTACTGAACGCTTACTTTTGCGTGCCATTACCCTTGCCGACACCCCTGTTTTTTTTCGATTGCGAACCGAAGCCGAAGTCTTGAAATACCTTGGACGTTTACCGGCAACTGATATGCTGGAAGTGGAACAATTTATTACTGCGCTGTTGCAGCAACAAGCCGCCAATCAAGTAATAGCCTGGGCTATTTGTTTAAAGTCGACCAATACCGCCATTGGCATGATTAATTTCTGGAAAATTGACACTACCCATCAGTTTGCTGAGATAGGTTATTCGTTGTTACCCGAAGAATGGCAAAAAGGCTATATGCATGAAGCTTTACAAGAGGTATTGGCGTATGGATTTACCAGTATGAATTTGCATCGCATCGAAGCCAATATCGACCCCTTAAATAGTGCTTCGCGTAGATTGTTAGAAAAAAACGGATTTGTTCAAGAAGCGCACTTTAAAGAAAACTACTTTTTTGAAGGCAAATTTATTGATTCGGTCATCTTAGCTAAGCTTCAAAAGCCTTACTAAACGGACATTTGCGCAAATAATTGAATAAATTTTTAATAAGTGCAATAGTGGCTTATATTTGCATGCTTTAATAAAAAACTAATGTTTCCTCGTTACTTAATTTTCGTATTCGTAATCACTGTTTTCGGCTTATCCGCTTGTCATGTAAAAGAAGAAGAAGCGGCCGTTTCTACTGCTGACAGTACGGCTAATTATAAAACACAAACGATTAAAACTCCTGCAGGAAATCGCTTTTTTGTAATGGGTGATTTCAATGGCGACGGGCGCTTAGACACTTTATTCGAAAGCTATTACAGTACCCTTAATCGTAAAGAAGTTTACAAGCACTATCATCCGGAAGAAGTAGAAAAGGACAATGTATTAATCGGAAAACAAAAAGCCAATTGCAAATTGTATTCGCACAATCCGGCTATAGATACGTTTGTGGTGAGTGATGAATACCTGCAAAGCGGCTTGTTGTTGATTGAAAATTTAGGTGATTTAAACGGCGATAAAACTGATGAACTGGGCTATATTGTT
>JAHEYX010000249.1 GCA_023251415.1 Chitinophagales bacterium | reverse complement strand
TGGTTCTATTTGTACAGCGCAAACCTTAAGTGGCGATGCCTTTGGGAGCACAGGAACAGCGGGAACAGTTATTTTTAAAACCGGTTCTACTTATGTTTCTCAAGATGGATCCTCTCCTTTTGGTTTAGCGCAGCCATCTTCGAAAGTAGTATTCAACAGCGGAAGTTTATACAAGCATGCGCAAAATACAGCTCCTTCATTAACCGGCAGAACCTATGCTAATTTTGAATTAAACACCAGTGGTACTATCAATATAAATTCCGGTTCTGCATCGGTAACTTATTGTACTATCGATACCTTAACCATAACTTCCGGTACGATTAATTTCCCATTAACTACGAATAACTTACCGGCATACATGAATGTAAAAGGAGATATTAAATTTAATGGAGGTACCTTTAATTTTAGTCCGAGTGCCACAACAGGTTCATTTAAATTAGGAGGAACTGTCTTACAAACTATGACAGCAGGAGCCGGCAGTTATACCTTTGGGGCTAATAGTACCATAGAAATGAACAATGCTTCTGGATTAAGTCTTTCAAGAGATTTGATTACGAGCGGCTCATTACTTTTAACCAGCGGCCCAATCACCACCGGATCAAATGAAGTGTATGTTCAAAATACAGCTACGGCTGCAGTTAGCGGGTATAATGCTATTCATTCCTCAAGTGGTAATTCTTATATTATTGGTAATTTAAGAAGAAAAGTAACTACCGGTGCTTATGGATTTCCATTAGGTACATCTGGCAGTAAATATGAATTAGCAGTAATTACGGTTAACAGTAATTCAAACGTAGATAATTTGTATGCTACATATACTACATTTAGCGGTGGCTGTCCATACAGCGGCAATTTACCTTCCTTTAGTGTTACACCAAGTAATGCAGGCGCTCAAGCCAGTGTTGTGAATGATATGCTTAATTACGGTTACTTTATTGTTGAGCCGTATGATGCTTCTAAGGTGTTAGTTGAAACACCAAGTATAAATTATGATGCTGAAATGAGTTTTAACGGACATTCGAACGGTGTTACAGCAAGCAACATCGTACCTAAATGTTACACTTTAATTAAACGCAATAGCGATTGTACAGGTGCTTGGGGTATTGGTGGCGGAAGTTTAAACAATACCACTCAACAAGCCAGCTCAAGCAGCAGTGCAGTAGTGAGTGCTAAATTAAGCGGATTAACCAGCTTCTCGCAATTTGGAATGGGCTTTTCACCGGTAGAAGTATTGCCAATAAACTACTTGTATTTCACAGCCAGTGGCACTGAAGCCGGTGTTACTTTGGAATGGGCTACCGCTAATGAAATCAACAATAATTATTTTGAAATCGAACGCAGTACGGATGGTTTATCCTTTGCCCCTCTTACACAAGTTAAATCAAAAGGCGATTCAAAAAATCAACAAACTTATACGTACATCGATGCAAGTACGGTGAGCACTATTCCAACTTATTATTACCGCATCAAACAAGTTGATATCAGTGGTCAATTCAGCTATTCAGTCATTCGTTCGGTGCAGTATGTAGCTAATTCGGGCGCTGCAATAAGTATCAATGCCGTTTATCCAAATCCGTTTGCCGCTAAAATAGCTATAGCCATTACCCTCAAAACGGGAGCTACTGTTCGGTACGAGCTTTTAAATACACAAGGACAATTGGTAGCTTATGCCTCAAGCGATTTAGCTGCCGGTACACAGGTTTTGGAATTGCCTAATTTAAATGCATTGCCAAGCGGTGCTTATTGTTTACGCGTTATTAGCGAGTATGGGGTTCAAACCAAATTTTTAGAAAAGTTATAGATTGGTAGTTATCAATCATTCGAAAATAAACTGCCAACAAATACTAACACATCCTTATCTTTAAAGCGTGAATTGTTCAAATCAATTCACGCTTTTTTTATGTCCGCATTCCAGAAACTGAACGCCTTTGTTTTTACTTTAACTTGTTGTTTGTATTTAAGTGCTTGTACGCAAAGTGCCGATGATTCGAGCAACGGAGCTAATCAAGTACCGCCGGCACCTAAACCGGAAGTAGTTCAACTTAATTACAGTGTAGTAGCACAATTTCCACATGATATCACTTCTTTTACCGAAGGCTTTTTAGTACACGATGGGCAATTGTTTGAAAGTACAGGAGCTCCGGATAATTTACCGCAAACCCGTTCTTTATTGGGTACAGTTGATTTGAAAACCGGAAAAATCAGTAAGAAGGCTGAAATAGATCGTTCCATTTATTTTGGAGAAGGCATTTGTTTTTTAGGTAATAAACTGTTTCAATTGACTTACAAAAATCAAATCGCCTTTATTTATGATGCCAAAACATTCAAATCCATTGGCTCCTTTAACTATGCAAATGCGGAGGGTTGGTCGTTGACAACAGACGGCAAGCTATTAATTATGAGCGATGGTACAGCCAATTTAACCTATATTGAACCGGAACATTACCATGTGGTTAAAACGCTTGCTGTAAGTGAGAATGGAGTACCACAACAACATTTAAATGAGTTGGAAATGATCAATGGTTTTATTTATGCCAATATTTGGTTAACCAATACTATTGTAAAAATTGACCCCTCCAACGGGAAGATTGTCGGTAAATTAGATTTGTCGTCGCTAACTTATGAAGCACACAATAAAAATCCGGAGGCAGACGTGCTGAACGGAATTGCCTTTGACGACAAGAACGATAAAATATATGTAACCGGAAAATTATGGCCTAACATTTATCAAATCAATTTTCCGCATTAAACCCTTATAGCATAAAAATACAGCAGCGTGGAACAACAAACTTATGACATTATTGTAGTAGGCGGCGGAATCGTAGGATTGGCAGCAGCTTACAAGATTAATTGCCGTTTTCCGAACAAGAAAATTTTAGTATTGGAGAAAGAGGTAACAGTGGCAGCGCATCAAACCGGGCACAACTCCGGTGTAATACATTCGGGCTTGTATTATAAACCCGGTTCATATAAAGCGAAAAACTGTGTCGATGGCCGACGTGAATTAGTAGCTTTTGCTAAAACCCATAAAATCGCTCACGATATTTGCGGTAAAATCGTTGTAGCAACAGATCCTTCCGAATTGGCGCACATGAATAAAGTTTACAACAACGGTATTGCCAATGGTGTGGAGGATGTGCGTAAGATAAGCGCCGCTGAAATCAAAGCCATTGAACCGCATTGTGTTGGGATTGAAGGTTTATGGGTAGGTTGTACCGGCATTATAGACTATGCCGATGTAGCACTTAAATATGTTGAATTAATTGAGGCTCAATTTCCGGGCAGTAAGGTATTATGTGAACAAGAAGTAATCGCTTTTGAAAAAAACACGGAACACACCACCGTAATTACCCAAAAAAATAAATTCATCGGCACGTATATTATTACTTGTGCGGGCTTACAGAGCGATCGCATTGCTAAAAAAGAAGGGGCACGCATAGATACGGCGATTGTAGGTTTCAGAGGTGATTATTACGACCTCAGCGAGAAAGGTTTAAGCAAAGTGCGCAACTTAATTTATCCGGTGCCGAATCCAAAGTATCCTTTTTTAGGGGTGCATTTTACACGTATGATTAAAGGAGGAACCGAATGTGGACCGAATGCTGTATTTGTATTTAAACGTGAAGGGTATGGTAAAACTGATTTTTCATGGAACGATACGGCTGAAGCATTAGGTTTTGGCGGTACTTGGAAATTTTTTGCCAAAAACATGAAATTTGGTTTGGATGAATACCGTGGTGCGTTTTCAAAAACCTATTTCTTAAAACGCTTACGCAAATTAATACCTGATTTACAACTGGATGATTTGAAGCCCGGCCGGGCAGGAGTAAGAGCGATGGCTTTAGCTCCGGAAGGTGAAATGATTGATGATTTTAAAATTGAGGTGAATGGCAATGCGATACATGTGTTAAACGCTCCATCTCCGGCAGCTACTTCATCTTTAGCTATTGGCACTGCTATAATGGAAATGGCGGTTGAACACTTTAATTTAGCTTAATGCTACGCTTTGTTAGCTTGTTGTAAGTTAACACTATGATTATTCGCTTTAGCTGCTTATCTTTACCTTATGGCACTAAAAGTAGGACAAAAAGCTCCGGAATTTTCCGCTAAAGATCAAAACGGAAACTTGATTAAACTGAGTGATTTAAAAGGTCAACGGGTGATATTGTTTTTTTACCCGAAAGACAATTCACCAACCTGCACTACGCAAGTTTGCAATTTACGCGACAATCATTCCTTTTGGTTAAAGCACAAGTATAAAGTAATTGGTATCAGTAAAGATAGTCCGCGTTCTCATGCTAATTTTATTAAAAAATTTGATTTGCCTTTTACCTTAATTTGTGATGAGGACCTTGCCATAAACCGAGCTTACGGCGTTTGGGGGGAAAAGAAACTTTACGGACGTTCATACATGGGAACCATACGTACTACTTTTGTTATTGATGAAAAAGGGGTTATCAAACAAATCGTTTCAGATGTGGTTAGTGCCGAACATAGCGAGCAATTGCAGGAAATACTAGGTATTGCTTAATGTTCAAAAAAAATTACCACTTCAATTAATATTTTTTTACTTTTACATAAACAATAAAAAATTTACGGCTATGCTCAAAAAAATTACCCTCTTAACCACACTAGTTGTGCTTGCAGTTATTGCAATGGATGCTAAATTGAATTTCATTATGTCAAACGGAACCGGTGCTCCTGCAGATCACACAGGTGGTCCAGCAAGCTCAGGTACTACATGCCGCACTTCCGGTTGTCACGATAGTTATGCTACCACCTTCCCTGCTCCTGCTGGAAGTTTAGTAGTTGCTGCTGCCGGTACATTAACTCCTGTTACTTCTTATACACCGGGTGCTGCTTATGATGTTTATGTTACTTCAGTAAACTCCACCAATGCAAAATCAGGATTTGAAGTTTCTTTTGAAAATGCTTCCGGTCATCAAGGTGTTTTAACTGCTGGAACAAATAATGCATTAACCGGTAGCGGTCATTATGTTACACATACAGCTAATTCAACTGCTGGTCCTGT
>JAHEYX010000248.1:427-5040 GCA_023251415.1 Chitinophagales bacterium | reverse complement strand
TACCTATAAAAATGCCGGATTACCTCCTGGACCTATTTGTATTCCATCCATAAAAAGCATAGAAGCTGTGCTAAATGCACCTGCTACCGACTATCTGTACTTTTGTGCCAAAGAAGATTTTAGTGGCTATCATAACTTTGCAGCTACATACGAAGAACATAAAGTGAATGCCAAGAAATACCAAACAGCCTATACCAATCGCTTCATCAAGCATATTGCTCCGGTTAAAGACAGTGCAATGATTCACTCTTCATTATAAATTTGTTGAAACACAAGTGTGAAGAATTTAAAGTATTAAACTATTTTTGTAAGCTGTTGAAATAGTTAACAGCAAACCCTTGTGAAGTTCAATATGTCGCTTTTAAGCCCAAATACCATTAATCGAATTCGTAAGTTTACACTTCCGGGCTTCGAAGGCGTTCCATTGGTGAAAGTGTTACGTTTTTTTTATTTTGAAATTAAGAAGGAAGGAGTCACTGCTCGTGCTTCATCAATTACTTTTTTCTTCATGTTATCGATTTTTCCGGGTTTGATATTCTTGTTTACCCTTATTCCTTATCTACCGGTTAAGAATATTCATACCCAATTATTATTAACCATTAAGGATATCATTAATAACAAGGAAGCCTATCAGATGATTCGCACTACCATTAATGATATTGCTGAAATACAGCATCAGGGATTAATGTCGATTGGTTTTATCATGGCAATTTATTCCGCAATGAGTGGGGTAAAAGCTTTGATCAATGCTTTTGATAAAGCTTATGAGCATACCTTTAAAAAGCGAAATATTATTCAAAAAAATTGGGTAGCACTAAAATTAACTTTCCTAATTGCCATTCTTTTAATTGTTTCTTTGACATTAATAGTTGCAGAAAAATCAGTGTTTGAATGGGTGTTTACTGCCTTGCATGTACACAGTGGCTTTTCAAAATGGTTGATAGGTTTTTTACGCTATGTCATTATTATCGCCTTGTTCTTTTTCGCCATTTCATTTATCTACTATTATGGTCCCAGTTATCATAAAAAATTTCAATTTATTAGTGCCGGAAGTACATTAGCTACCGGCTTGTCCATACTGGCTTCTGTTCTTTTCTCTGCATTCGTAAATAACTTCGGACAGTATAACAAGGTATACGGGTCTATAGGAAGTATTATTGTAATTATGTTGTGGATGTATTTTAATGCGATGATTCTTTTGATTGGTTATGAACTAAACACGAGTATTGCACTAAGCAAAGCTCAATTAAAACAAGACGACACAAATGCCTAATCTAGTAAAACTCAATAAAGGCTATTTGCCGAAGGCATTTGACAACAATAAACTTCAACAAATACAAGCGGCGGCAGATCGCTTGTTTGTGCAATTACAACAAATGAACTTGGCTTCTTTTCAATTACTGGAGAGAAGTAAAATTTATTTTAATAAATGCCATATACAACGCTTGCATTTCTCCTTGGAATGCAGTGCGTATAATATTATTTGGGGGCTGAATGCTTTTCCTAATAGGGCAATAAGCGAACTTACTATTTTAGATTACGGCGCCGGTCTGGGAACACAGTATTTATTGGCTAAAGCATGTGGATTCAAAGCTGTGTATTACAATGATTACGATCCCGAATGGTGTTCTGAAGCCATGGCCTTTTGCAAACACCTGCAACTTGATTTAGACGCATATTTACCGGGTGATATTCGAGATGTACAACAAGTTTTTCAAGCTGAAAATAAAACGGTAGATATTGTTATTTCTAGAAATGTAATTGAACATTTACCCGATTTGAGTCACTATTATTCGACCTTGGCCTTATTGAATACTGCTAAAATCAGTGTGGTTGACAGTACTTCTGCTAATACCAATAACCCATTGGTGTTGCTCAATCATATTCGAAAACACCTTATTGTTGAACGGAAATTGTATCTGCCTGCGCGATTAAAAATGATACAAGAATGGGCGTCAGATCTCACGCCGGCTGAACAAAACCAATTGGCTCAGCAAACTCGAGAGTATTGGGGGGATGGTTTACACAAAATTGTTGAAAAGTATCGAACCAATAAGGTAATTCAGGTTAGTCATCGATTTAAAACCAATACCTGTAATCCGGTAAACGGTATTTGGTATGAGCGCATTTTAACGGATCAACAATACGGTAAACTGCTTTCCGGAGCGGGATTTAAAGCCCAAATACAACCAGGTTTTTGGGATACCCATTATAAAATTGGAGTAATCAATGTAGCTTTTAAATTGTTGAATTATTTTATACGTATGGTCGGCCTTAAAGGTAGACCTATTGCGCCTTTTATGATTATTGTAAGCAGCATTAATTAAAACTGATCGATAAAATACCGTTTACTGATTATTGTATTACTTTAGCAAAAATTGCCTGAATAAGAACGGGATAACTACGAATGAAAAATAGCAAGGAAACTAAGATTAAATTCAGCGGCTTTAACGGATTGCGCTTTATTGCGGCACTCTTAGTTATATTTGGTCATGCCAAGTTAATTTCTCCTTCTTTAACAAAGTATGATTCCAATCCGATTTGGAATTTATTTTTTAATAATGCTAGTCTTGCAGTTAGCTTTTTCTTTGTGCTCTCCGGATTTTTGATTACTTATTTGTTACTTCAAGAGCATCAATCAAAGGGCGAAATTTCAATCATTAAATTTTATAAAAAACGCGCACTTCGTATTTTCCCATTATATTATGGCTTGGTATTGATGGTACTGATTACGATACCGCTATTGCTGAAAATTAACGGAGCTAGTGTAAATTCCTATACCAATGAGAAATTATACATGTACCTCTTATTTTTACCAAATGTTGTCAGTCCTTTAGCAAAATTAACTCATCTATGGTCTATAGGTGTTGAAGAACAGTTTTATTTGATTTGGGCACCGCTAATGAAATATTGCAGGCGTATTTTACTTCCAATAATTTTACTTTTAGTGATTACCCGAATCGTGCTTGATTATACGGTATTAGCTAATTATGCGGAGCATTTCGAATCTTCAGCAAATGCGAATCTTTTGCGTTTTATTCAATCGTTTCAATTGCATACCATGGCCATTGGTGCATTAGGTGCTTGGTTGCTTTTTTATTTTCCTAAGCACATTCAACAAAAATGGTTGTTCCATCCGATCAGTCAATTACTTAACTTTTTATTGTTAATAGCAGCTTTTGCCTTCGATACTGTATATTTTAAAAGTACAACAAGTATAATTGGTGTTTTGGATAATCCATTATTTAAAGACTTTTTCATTCCATTACTGTTTTTGGCACTTTTACTGAATATTGCTTTAAATGAAAAGAGCCTCATTAAACTAAAAAGCCCAAATTGGGAGTTTTTAGGCGATTTATCCTTTGGTATGTACATGTTTCATTTACCAATTTTGTATTTGTTGAAACCGTTTTTTGCCAATTTGCTATATATTCCTAATTTATCACCACTTTTTGTCTTTTATACCTTTTTGACTATAAGTATTACTGTTTTCGCGGCTTTTATGTCATTTGAGTATTTTGAGAAGTACTTTAAAAAATTTCGTCCACTTTAAATACTTGCCGCTTTGTCAGTATTTTTGCTTGGTATCATTATTGAAATTCGAAGCAATCTTGCTTAAGCTAAAAGTGCGTTAATTAAAAAAACTAAAAATTTACATGTCAGAGAAAATAGTGTTTCATGATTTTACAATGGGGGATGAAGAAATGGAGTTTATGCCAATGATTCCGATGTTAGAGGACGATGATACTTCAAAGAAAGATTTTGCTGAAGAATTACCGATTTTACCACTACGTAATACAGTACTCTATCCCGGTGTTGTAATTCCTATTACTGTAAGCCGTGAAAAGTCGATTCAAGCATTAAATGAAGCCAATAAAACCAATAAATTATTGGGAGTTATTGCGCAAAAGGATGATATTCAAGAACCGGTTGCCACCGACTTGTATACTATTGGCACTGTGGCACGTATTTTAAAGTTGATGAAAATGCCTGATGGCAGTACAACGGTTATACTTCAAGGTCGTAATCGTTTTCAACTCAACGAGATTATTGCCGAGGAACCATTTATTAAAGCTAAAGTAAGTCTATTAGAAGACCTCAAAGAGCAAATCACTGCAGATTCTGAATTCAATGCTTTGATTAGCAATTTGAAGGATATGGCTACTCAAATGACCAAGCTTTCGCCTAATTTGCCCAATGAGGCTGGATTAATACTTCGTAATATCGAAAATCCGATTTTTTTAATGCATTTTATTGCTTCTAATTTACAAGCGGAAGTAAAAGATAAACAAAGCATTCTAGAGAAGGAGAACTTGAAAGAACGTGCTGAATTGATTTTGCAATTGACTGATAAGGATGTGCAATTGCTTGAATTAAAAAATAAAATCACCTCTAAAACTCGTGTCGATATTGATAAACAACAACGCGAGTACTTTTTAAATCAGCAATTAAAAGCAATTCAAGAAGAACTTGGTTTTGATGATAATAAGCAGGAAATAAAAAATTTAAAAGCTAGAGGCGAAAAGAAATTATGGAGTGAAGCGGTTAAAAAAGTATTCAATCGTGAATTGGAAAAATTGGGTAGAATGCATCCGGCATCTTCTGAATATTCA
>JAHEYX010000248.1:0-417 GCA_023251415.1 Chitinophagales bacterium | reverse complement strand
CGACTTAAAACGTGCTAAACAAATATTGAATGAGGATCATTACGGTTTAGAGAAAGTGAAAGAGCGTATATTGGAATACTTATCGGTTTTGAAATTAAAAGGTGATATGAAATCTCCCATCTTGTGTTTGGTAGGCCCTCCGGGAGTTGGTAAAACTTCGCTTGGCAAATCGATAGCTAAATCATTGGACCGTAAATTTGTGCGCATGAGTTTAGGCGGCTTACACGATGAGGCAGAAATCAGAGGCCATCGCAAAACTTACATTGGAGCAATGCCAGGAAGAATCATTCAAAACTTGAAAAGGTACAATCCAGTAATCCTGTTTTTGTTTTAGATGAAATCGATAAAATTGGAAATGAATACCGTGGAGATCCATCTTCGGCTTTATTGGAGGTTTTGGATCCCGAACAAAATTCT
>JAHEYX010000247.1 GCA_023251415.1 Chitinophagales bacterium | reverse complement strand
AACCGGAAAAGTGAAAGCACCGATTGTAATAGGAAGAGATCATTTGGATACGGGTAGTGTGGCTTCACCTAATCGTGAAACAGAAGCAATGATGGATGGCTCGGATGCTGTGGGTGATTGGCCGATTTTAAATGCATTGATTAATACGGCCGGCGGCGCTTCGTGGGTATCTTTTCATCACGGTGGTGGAGTAGGCATGGGCTACAGTTTACATGCCGGGATGGTTATTGTTGCTGATGGTACAGCCGATGCCGATCGCAGATTAAGTCGCGTATTATTCAACGACCCGGCCATGGGTGTTATCAGACATGCCGACGCAGGATACGAAATCGCCAAAGCCACCAGTCGTAAATTTGGATTGGATATCTAAAGAACAAAACGAAATGTGAGGTCCCGAGCGTCTCAACGATTCGGGACAGCTGCAGGATACGAAATTGCCAAAGCCACCAGTATTAGGTTTCCTGAGGCATTAATTAAGTTGCATGCAGATAGGTGATTGCAAGTAACTGTATAGCCTTATCGTACCTACTGTAGTATGCCTATTTTATTGCCGCCAGATTCGCTAACTTTTCATTAGCAACGGTATTATTTGGTTCTACAGCTACTGCCTTTTTAAAATAATAGCGAGCTGAATCGATTTGTTTATTTTTTTCATACAATTCACCAATTAATAAATAACCATCTGCAATTGGTTTAATCGCCAAACCTTTACGTAAAGCTATAAAAGCTGAATCATCTTTACCGCTTTGCGCATAAATCAATCCTTTCAAAAGATAAGCTAATGCATATTGAGGATCCAATGCTATAGCTTTATCCGCATCCAGTTTAGCTAAATTCAAATTCGAACCGCAAAAATGGGCTCGTGTAAAATAACTATAGGCTAAATCAGGTTTTTGAGCAATGGCAGCATTGCTGTAAATTCGAGCACTATCAACATTTCCTAAGCTGCCATACCAGTTGGCAAGAATGTTTTTTACAAATACGGAGGGTTGGTTTTCATCTGATTTTTTTAATAAAGTGCGATTATCAGACCATAAGCCGATTTGCAAATAAGCGGTAACAAACATTATTAAACTAAATGTACCGGTAATCCCATAAAATTTCAGTGCTTCGTTTTCAAAACGTTTTTCTAACCAGATCAAAATTGGCAAAAAGAGTCCGACAGCCGCTAAGTAGGTATATCGTTCAGCTAAAATACTTGTTCCAAACGGTTTAAATGGTAAAGTCGGGGAAACGCAAATTAAAAAAAATCCCAATCCAAAAACCCATTCCCGTTGTGAACGGAAGCGATAGGTAAAATATAAAATAGCAGCTATGGCTAACGGAGCCAAATACATATAGAAAGGTATTTGTTCGAGTGGATAAGGATAAAACAACGCTTGTTGCAATGGAACAAGCAGTTTAACAAAATAGAGGATCAAGGTGTAAGAAATGAAAAACGGTCTTAACCAAACTGTATCATTACTGAGCGGATCGTGCAAAGCGTTTTGTTGTGCATAAATAGTGGCAATTCCCATTCCGAGTGCTAAAGCAAAAAACGGAATTTTTTCTAACCATAACTTACTCGTAAAGGCCCTTTTTTGCCACCAATCGATGAGGAGTAAAGCTAACGGAAAACTTACGGCTTGTGGTTTTGCTAGTAAAGAGCAAAGCGCTAAACCAACAGTAACAAGAAACCAATTCCATTTTTTCGATTGCAAATAATGCAAGTAGGTAAGTATACTGGCTAAATAGAAAGCAGTATACAACACGTCTTTTCGTTCAGAGATCCAAGCTACCGATTCAACATGCATAGGATGAATGGCAAAAAGTAAAGCCGAAAACCCTGCAACTCGTATTGAAGCACCTAGTTTTAGAACCACCAATAAGAGTAAAATCGTATTAACTAAATGTAAAAGCAGATTGGTGCGATGATAAGTTGCTGCATTTAATTCACCAAAGTTATAGTCCAAAGTTAAGCTCAACATGGTTAATGGATGATAATTTTGAGCAATAGGGGTGGTCCAAATAGCTTTGGTAATGCTGGTAATTAAGGCATTTTGTTGAACGTAAACACCGTCATCTACGGCCGAAAATCCGTAGTTTAAAGTCGGCGCATAAAGGAAAAACGATACTACTACCACTACCAATCCAACAATCCACCAACTTGTTGCAGTAGTATTTTTTTGGACTGAAGTACTTGTAGTTTGCTTGTTTGAAGTTGATTTCGTTTTTTTCATGTAACTACATTTAGGTAACTTAGTTAGCTAATAACACTTGCCAAGCTTCTGCAACGTTTCCTTTTTCAATTAATTCATGCGCCAATAAATGCAATTGTTGTTTCAAATCATCATTTTGATAATGACTGATCAAATGCTGATACCCGGTTCCTAATAACGATGAATCAATAGTCGGAATCGTTTCGAAATTGCCTAATATACCCAGATCATTACCCGTTAACACACGGCTAGTGCGAATAGCTTCCGGTAATTGATCGATTCCCATTCCTGTTTTTTCATTGGGCTTAGGTACCGTGAACAACGCAGCTCCACTGGCTCTGCTGTATAAATCGCCACCCATACGGGCTACAAGGTCAATCTTATTCGGATCTATTCTACCATCTGCACCTAATACCGCATCATCGATATGCATTAACACCACTTCGCAAATAATTAAATTACCTGCTCCTCCATGCTGGCCGGTTTCTATAATTTGTTTCACCTTACACTCAAACTGCACCGGCGATTCTTTAATTCGCAACGGTTTTATCAAAGTGGAAGCAACAGGGGTTAAACCTGCTTTTTCAAATTCATTCACTCCTTTCGGATATTCGCAACTGGCTAAGTTCATTTGTTGAACTATAGCATAATTCACCACATTAATAACTACTTCAGGCACTTCACGTACGTTTTCTAAAGTGTGTTTTACGGTATTATCTCGAACACGACGAGCCGGCGAAAAGATTACCGTAGGCGGGTTACTGCCAAATGCATTAAAAAAACTAAACGGAGCCAAATTCGGAATACCGTCGGCTGAAATCGTACTGGCAAAAGCAATCGGACGAGGAGCAATGGCACTTAACATAAAGCCATGAAGCTTACCGGTAGCTGTGTCTTTTGGATCTATAATCATGAATAAAAAGTATTAGGGTAATAGGCGTTTTAATAAAATGGCAATCACAAAAATGAGGGCTCCAAAAACAAATTCCCATTCAAATAAATCGCCATAGCGTACAAAAAAGGTCTCATCGTGTTGCAAGTTCACCATACGTTGTAAGCTGCTTGCTTCCCACCAGTTAGTAGCTTGTTGAATATCACCGCGTTCGGTAATAAAGCAACTGATACCGGTATTGGCACAACGTGCTATGGTACGATGTGTTTCTATGGCACGTAAGGAGGCATAATGCAAATGTTGACGATGTCCTTCGGTATCGCCCCACCAACCGTCGTTGGTAATAATGCATATCAAATTAGCGCCTTTACGTACATATTCAGCCACATAACTTCCAAAAACACTTTCATAACAAATTACAGGGGCTATTTGAAACGTATCGCTAATAAAATTGGTTCGTTCAGGTTGAGTGCCTAAGTTTTGACTACTGCCGCCTAAATTGATTAGCAAAGGCTTTAAAAACTTAAAAAAGCCCGGATAAGGCATACGTTCTACACCCGGAACCAATTTACTTTTGATGTAATATTGAGGCGACTGTTCGTTTTTTAAGAATAAAGCAGCATTGTAAACTTCGTAAAACTTACCACTATTGCCTAAAGGTTCAGCACTGCTACTGGTGCAGCTATCTGACTCGTCGATTAATGAACAGCCGGTTAATAAATTCAGTTGCTCGTGTTGGGCTAAAAATTCTTTTAAAGTATTTACATTTTCGTCTGCTCCAATCGACTTTTTCCATACTCCGGTAGGAATGGCTGTCTCCGGAAACAATAGCAAAGCGGTTTCAGAACCAACCACTTGCTCCGATAGTTTAATGAATTTAGCCAGTTGCTCCGCATCATTACCACCTTGGAATTTTTCGTTGTAAGGGTCAATATTTGGTTGAACTATAGCTACATTTATTTGCGTTGGTGCGTCTACCGCTGCGTTATTGTAGTGATTCATCGACCATAACAAAGGCATAAAAACTGTTAATAGCAATCCGGCTCCACTCAGCCATTTTCGGGCTTCAACAGTCAATACCATAAAAAGCAATAAGTTTACCAACCAAATCCACAAACTTCCGCCCAAATGACCGGTAAAGCTGTACCATTGCACAAATTTAGGATACATGGCCATTCCGTTACCTAAGGTGAGCCAAGGCCAGGTAAGTTCCCAGGTTAAATGTATTTTTTCGAATCCGAGCCAACAAACTACCAAGGATAAAAAGCCTAGAAATGGATTAAATTTAAGTTTAATTTGATGGTAAATCAGCCATGGAACCGACATCAAGAGCGCATTTAACACAATGGCTGCAACTCCACCCCATAAACTGGCATTGCAAACCCACCACGTAGTTCCGATATTCCAGATTAATAAAGTCCAATACGTATGTGCCCATTTTTGTAAACGGGTTAAACTCAATTCATGCAGCACCAACAATGGCACCCAACCCACGAATAACAAGCTTACCAATGGCGAAGTAGGCCAGCCCGCAACTAGCAATAAACCACTTAAAGTGGAGTAAATAATGGGTTTTAAATGGGGTTTTCCGGTCAAGTTTCGCAAACTTTATATAAAAAGCAAAAGTAATTTTATTTAATCAGTTTGTCAATCAAAATATTTTAATTCTCATTGACTTACACGCTATTGTATTTATGCTTTATATTCGCAATTCAAAATTAACCTTAATACCTTTTTATGCACAAAAAAATTGCATCCCTTTTAACATTGATTGTATTCGTGTTAGCAGGACTTACAACGCAAGCACAAGATTTATCTGCTGCTTGGAAACTCTATAATTCAAATAAACGTACCGAAGCACGTGAAGCTTTTGGTAGTTTAGCAAAACAAGACGAAACGAAAGCCGAAGCTGAAATAGCCTTAGCTTTCATGGATTACGATGAAGATAATTCTGCTTCAGCC
>JAHEYX010000246.1:2586-5068 GCA_023251415.1 Chitinophagales bacterium | reverse complement strand
CGCAATGACCGGCTATTCCACTTGCTAAAAGGCTTAGGGTGCCGGATTGTGTTTTGTAGAATTCAATGGCATCAGCACTTCCTGTAGCACCAAGTTGTAGATAATAGGCATTTAAATTCGGAGCATTGAAATTCGACTGATCACTTGTTAAATAAACACGCAATTGATTCGTCGTAGAAGGAGAGAAATCAAGCTTAATCCAAAATTGCCATTCAGTAGTATCAATACGATTGGATAAGGTATACAGTGTAGCTGTATCGGATTGAGCAGGCGCATTTAATTGTAATTGTAATGCATTATTACAATCGAATTTAGCAGTATCTCCAAACCAGGTTGGTGTGTTGGTAAAATCACCATCTGAAAAATGATCTTGCGTTTGAGCAACTGCAACTTGTAGAAATAAAAAACAACAGCACGTAATCAAAAAACACTTCATAGCTGCAAACATAGCAGTACAAAGTCTTTTACCATTTCAGTAATGTATAAACGTATTAGTCGGTTGTAAAAAAGTTCACGATTAATTTACCAACGACGAATTAATGAATGATAACCAATCGCTGTGTTTGTTTGAAATTTTCATTTTGAATAGTCACTAAATAAATACCTGCAGGTAAAGTTTCGGTGGCAATTTTAACGGCACCTTCTGCGGTAATTACTTGTTGACTTAATGCTTGAATTACATTTCCGGTTACATCGCTCACATGGATAAGTACAGTACCCGTTCCTTCCAAGTGATACACTAATTGGGTTTGATCTGTTGCCGGATTAGGTATCAGTTCAAAATGATTTTCCCCGTAGGTATTCCAAGTAGCGTCAATTGCTTGAGCTTGATTTTCATCATTCTCAAAAGTTATTTCATGCACGTTGAAATCATTTATTACCGGATCGGTATAAGCCGCTACTTCACGCGGATCGGCATTAGTAAAAGTTCGATTATTAACTGTGAAAGTAGGAGTAGTGGCAGCTTCACGAGCAGGACCGCTACAAGTTTGGTAAGTTGCTATCGTTGAACTGACAGCCAGATTGCCCGTGCAAATTACTTTATACCAAATATCATAAGTGGTATTTAACTGCAAATTGTTTAAGGAATATGTTGTTCCATTAACGGCTACAACAGAATAACCGCTACTGCCTTGTACGCGCCAATACAAACGATAAGAAGTGGCAGCGGTATGTGTAGGCCAATTTACGGTTGCTCTTGAACAATGACCGGTGATTGCTGTAGCTGATGGTGCATTCGGAACACCCGAACATCCAATTTGTGTTGAAGCAGCAACTGTATTGCTGAAGAATGTTTGTTGCGAGCTGTTATAACGTAACCAAATTTTATAATTCTGACCGGACAATAAATTAGTAATCGTATAAGTGCTTTGCGAACTGTTAAGTGTTACTGAAGTGTTTCCGGTACTGCTTTGCAATGCCCAATATAATTTAGCGGTAGCTCCGGAAATAATTGGAATGTTCAATGAAATCGAAGAAGTGGTAGTTGTTGTAACAACCGGAGTTGGGGTTGTGGCTTGAATGCTGAGTAAGTAATTGCCGAAAGGACTATTGGTACCATTACCCATCAATTGCACATAAATTAATTGCCCGGCATAACTTTGCAGAGCCGATGCATTCAATTGAAGTGTACCGGAAGTGCTACAACCAATAGCATTGTAAGTGGTTAGTCCGGCATTGCACGGATCTTGACTAACTGTATAGGCAGCAAGGATGGTATTGAAATTTGTAGCAGAAAATTGTGAGCGAATAATTACATCCACGTTTGCTACTGTTGGGGCCATAAACTTAAACCATACGCTGTGCGGGGTGCTACCTGCAGATCCACAAGTAGGTATTGGTTCAGAACTTCCGGATGAAGTGGCAGCAGCCGTATTTCCGGTATAATAAATTAAATTCGGTCCGGAAGGTGGATTAGCACTTGGTAAATTGCTTACTCCATTAAATGCAGTAGCACCATGATCGTAAGAGGTAAGTTGTGAGGAACCGGAAATACTTCCACTGTTAGCGGAAGCATTTTTGGCAAAACAAGCAAAATCATTGCTTGCTACTACCGGAGGCAAACACGAGCCATCATTGAGTTGGGCGTAAGGATTAAAATTTGGAGAAGTGCTAACAGTACAACCTTTACAATTCAACATGGCAAAAGCATCTACTTTCCCATATCCCCAGTTGGCATTCGGTAAATTATTTCCAGTAAATGCATCTCGTTTAACACAGGTTGTTAAAGCTGCTTTTATATCACTCCATGAGGCGTTTGGATATTTTTGTAAATACAAAGCAATAATGCCCGAAACGGTAGGTGCAGCAGCTGATGTGCCTTTATGCGGCCCATGCATAGTATCAACATACAAACTATTCGGGTTACCGGTTTTCGCCCAATTAAGCCAATATAAATCATTAGCAGCCATCGTCCATTCACCACTTGCAGCGATATCCGGTTTTTGTAAGCCGGTACGTGTAGGGCCTTTACTGCTGCTCG
>JAHEYX010000246.1:0-2576 GCA_023251415.1 Chitinophagales bacterium | reverse complement strand
CTACGATTCAGATAATTAGCAACGGAAATTAATTTAGGCGAGCAGTTCCAACCACTCACAATCGTTTGTTCGGTATCCGGCATCGCATATTTTGCTATGTCGGGTAATTGAGAAACAGAAGGCAATCCGGTGGTGCGCATTAACGATGTGCCGGTTAAATTGGGATGACTCCATACATCAAATTTACCGCTTCCTTTGGTTAAAAAGCGCCAAGTATAATTGGTGGATGAATCAATATAAACACCGAAGTACATGAAATAATGCCCGTTTTGTTTTTCACAATACGATTCTAAAATGCCCAACTGTTGCCCATTATTATTTTTGATGGTATCGTAACGTAGAAAGCTGCTTTGTGTGCTCATTTGATAATCAGTGAGCACATTCAATAATTTTGTTCTGTTGCGGTGGTTATATGTTGGTGCAACTTTATCGGCGCCAATAGCAAAATAAGCATTGTTAAAATTGGCGTAATCACTATACAATTCAAAATACATGTATCCAAAATTGCTTACTTCATTGAAATAGGTATACGCTGAATCTGAGGGAATCGTGTAACCCAAATGAAATTTTGCTCCACCGGCATTACCGGCTGCCGAAACAAACATGCGACCATTTTGTGCCATCACCATGTTTTCGATTAATTGAGTGGCTAAATCTGTTCCATCATGCGAACCGCCATAACTTCCTAAGCTGGCATTTATAACACAAGGTTTACCCATGGCGGCAGCTTTAGCAAAACAGTAAGCAGCACCATCAGTAATACAAGTCTCAAACGGAATTCCTGTTGAACCATTTAAATCAACGGCCACAAAAATAATGTCGGCATTAGGAGCAATGGCACGATAAGCACTTCTTCCTTGGCTATTACCAACCGCAACTCCGGTTGTTAATGTACCATGTCCGAAATAACCGGTGTTTGGTACATGTGTACACGTATGATTGTTAATGGCTGTACTATCCCAATTGATCCCATAACCATACGGACTTGGAACAGCACCTCCTGTTGTCATGGTTTGATCCCATAAATACTTTACACGCGTGTGTCCATTGGCCAATTTAAAATCGGTATGATTAAAATCTAAACCTGAATCCAATACGCCAACCACAACGCCTGTTCCATCATACCCTTGCGGTAAAGGTGTAGTGCCATTATGAACCGGTGTAACATTGTTGTTAATTAATGCTTGATCACTCATGGTATGTCCTTGATGATAGGGGCGTTCAACCGATTGGAAACTTTTGCTTTTTAAAAATTGCTCGTATTGATTAGCCGGTATTACCACCGAACAAATATCTCCGGAAGCATATTTGAATAATCCACCCAACTGCAGTACTACAGCTTTTGTTTGTTCAACATCACCTTTAACCAATAAATTGATAGTAGTGGGTAAGGATGCTGTTGAGTTTTTTAAATGAGCTGCAAATTGTGGATGCACCTGCGCTTTAGCAAAAGATAATTGCAAAAGTAGTGCGGTACATAGTAGTTGTATATACTTCATAAGTGGTTATTTATGCTATAAATTTAAATCATTTAAATTACAATTACTTCAACTCGTCATTAAGTTTTAAACACAAGTAATTTGAACTGTATTTTTGAAAAATACAATACAGCGTTTTACGTATCATTAAAGGCTGATTCAAGTTGGGGCAAGCAGTCAAAATAAAACGCTTACTCTTCCTTTAGTTCCGGATAATTTACAACAAAAGCGGCTTGTTTAACGGCTCCGGCTTCCAGTAAACGTAATATATCTAAATTAACAGCTTCGCGAATGGCATTGTATTCAATGAGTTCGCATGGTTTTACCAAATAGGCAACACCAATTTCAAGGGCATAGCGTCCAATTTGATGAAAATAAGCCGGTTGTTCAATTTCAATTAATTCATAGCGGGCAAAATTCTTATTCAATGCTGCTAAAAAGGCTTGTAAGGCTTCTACCGAGGTAGTGCGTTCTAAATGCAATTTAAACTCAACGCGACGATGCGTTCGCGCCGTTAGATTATCGAGAAAGGAATCCACGATTTGTTTATTGGGAACAGTAACAAAGGTTTTGTTATCGGTACGTAAGCGGGTGCTTCTAAATCCAACGCGTTCAACGGTTCCGGTAAAATTCCCCACTTTAATGACATCCCCAACCGAAAATGGACGATCCATGAATATGGTAAACGAACCGAATAAATTTTCTAAACTTTCTTTTGCCGCTAATGCTAATGCTAACCCACCAATCCCAATACCGGCAATAATGGAGGCTACATTTAAATGAAAAATCAATCCTAAAATCACAACCAATGCGATAATGCAAATCAGCACTTTCACACTGTCTTTTACAAAAGGCACAATTTGCTTGTCTACACGACTGTCGTGATCGGAATATTTGTTGTAAAAAATGAAACTTAAAAAATCTACTATACGCAGTAGAATCCATGTAAATACGCAAGCACCAAATGTTTTAAGAATTTGGTTAAACAATATTTTTAATTCGAGGTCTTCGTTTTTTAACTCCAGATAACTCGGGTAGTGCAACGATTTAAAGGCATAATAAATGGTGGCAAAGAGTACCAGTGATTCGAAGGGTTTA
>JAHEYX010000245.1 GCA_023251415.1 Chitinophagales bacterium | reverse complement strand
CAATTGTCTCGTTTCATGTAAAACAATTGATGACGACTTTTTTCCGGTAAAATCTCGGTATGCGTTTCTAGAACATTGTAAGCTTGTTGAGTAAAATCCATTAAATCAACAGCGGAATATTTATTCCAATCTTTGGCTAAGAAATAATCGTTAAAAATATCGACAACTACCCCACTCCATTTGCCATAATTAGCGTGTAAAAGCTGACGTGATTTTGCTGTTAAAGGATGTTCATCGGTAAAGGTATCAATAGCACGATGCATCACAATCCCTTTTGCTATGGCAGGTTCAAAGGTGTTCCATTTATTGCCTTTAACATGATCGGCAATAAAATTTCCAACCATTAATTCCGGATTGGGAGCAGCAAGAAAGAGGTGAGCTAGAAAGTTCATAAAAAAGAAAGCGCTACGTTCGGTTGAAAGTAGCGCTTTCGCTTAATAGTACACAAGTTTTACTATAAAAATTATTTCTTCGAATGAAGCCATTGAATGATTTGATTGTTATGCGCATATTTAGCATCAAACTCGGAATCTGAAGCAACCAGGTACATGATACCATCAACAACACCTACTATCCATGCGGCTGAAACTAACGGGTATAGAATACCGCCAATTCCAAATGTCACTGCTGTAATAATGCTAATTACAACACCTGAACACAAGGTGTAGCCCAAGTAAACCAAGCCGGCTTTATTTTGTCCTAAATAAAAACGATGAATACCAAATGATCCGCATAAAATACCTGCAATACCTGCAATGGTTTTATCTTTTGCATTTTCTCCTTTCGCTTCATACTTTGCAGCTAATACAGCTTGAGATAATGCAGCTTCCCAAGAAATTTCTTGAGCAGTCGAAAATTTCAATTCTGTTGCAGCATTATCCAATTTATAAGTGCTTGCTTTGGTTAATGTAGATAAAGAAAGAATAGCAACTAAAAGTAAAAACAGCTTTTTCATATAATCTTGATTTTATTACTGCAAAACTAAAATTTAGTTTTGATTTCTTGGTGATGAAATTATTTTTTTATTCAAAGATTCTTGTTGATTGTTATCAGTTGGTCCGGCTGTGGAATATTTATTTTTTACGACGCAAAGTAAATTGCGTGATTTCAGGCCATATTCCTACCCGACCCGGAAATGCCAAATAGCCAAACCCACGATTGACGTACAAATATTGACCATTTGATTCGTATAAATCAGCCCATTTAGGGTATTTAAATTTAACCGGACTCCATTTAATTCCTGGAATTTCAATACCGAATTGCATGCCATGCGTATGGCCGGCCAGTGTAAGGGCAGGTTTACTTGGATGTTTACACGATTCTGCATCCCAATGAGATGGATCATGTGAGAGTAAGATTTTAAATACATCGGATCCTAAACCGGCTGTTGCTTTATCCAAATCGCCATGTTGTGGAAACGGTGGCAAGCCCCAATTTTCAACGCCCACGATGGCTATTTTTTGACCATTACGTTCAATAATTCGATGTTCATTGCATAACAAATCCATGCCTATTTCTTTATGAATGGACTTTAGACGATTAAGATTCTGCTGCTTTTCTTGAGCGCTATTCCACGGCACATAATCTCCATAATCATGGTTACCGAATACCGAATATTTACCTTCTTTTGCATGCAGCTTGCTAAAAATGCCTATCCAAGGTTCCATTTCAGCAGCCATATTATTTACCAAATCGCCGGTAAAAAGCAATACATCGCTTTTGGCAGCATTAGCTATTCCTAAACCACGTTCAACTTCTTCAACATTATCAAAGCTACCGATATGAATGTCACTCAATTGTGTAACAGTGAATCCTTCAAAAGCTTCCGGTAAGTGGTCAAAGAAAACGTCCACTTTGCGCAGTGTAAAAGCAAATCGTCCGCGCCAGATACCATGAATAATTGCTGTAAAAGGAATGGCAGCAATAAGCACTGCCGCTGTACTCACAAAATGTCGGCGAGAAGGCAAGCTTGTTGCCGGAGTTGGATTTACTATTTTTTGAAATGCAAGTACTATTATTCTACCTACATCTTCTGTCAGTAAAAATGCTAATACAATAAGCTTTGGGACATTCACTAATAAGAATAAACCAATTAAGCCACGTGCCACCCAAGTATTTAATCCGGTTCGGCGAGACACAAAGAGAAAAAAGACTAAAAACAACGCGATTACCGTTCCGTTAATAAGCCAATAAGCCCACTGAATACTCGTTTTGTAGGCACTGTCGGCTGTTAAAACTTTAACCGATTGAAACACATAATAATCGAGACATAGAAATATAACTACAAATAACGAAAGGCGAATTGCTAACTGCATAAGACCAATTTCCATAATTAAAAAATGCAAAAGTAAACTTCACATCTTTAGGAAAGTTGGAAGTACTGTGAACGAGATGTAAACAAAATAAAATTAATGTTGTTCAAGAATATCTTCAATATCTGCATCATTCGGATCAAGAATTTGTAAGATGCGTGCGCTTTGGCTATTGTCAGCTGACTTTTTATTTTTACCGAATTCATAACGTAAACTCGCTTCGAAATAAGGCCCTCGTTTTATCCATAAGCTTAATGGCAAAGTTTTACGAATGCGAGCAATCATACTAATATTTTCATCACGGTTAACAAAATACATGCGTCGAGCAGCCACAGGACCAGCTTCTAATGAAAAATACAATTGTTTGGCTATGGTCTTTTTGAATCCTATGGTCATTGGAAATTCAATTTTACTCAGTAAAACAGAGGCTGTTGTATTGGGTATAGCTTCGTTGTATGTAGCAATACGATAAGCTTCGTTTCTGCGTTTGAGAGAAAAATACAATTGAAATTCATCGGAAAATTTATAGGTCATTCGTGTATTAAAAGGATAACCGGCAAACAAGCGAACATGCTTACCAGCCTTGATATTGGCACCCAGTAAAGGAACCGGAATAAGCTTCTTATTCACTAAAGCAACCACAACTCCTGCTCTCCACTTAAAATTATCTTGTTTAAAATTTTCGTACAAAGTGCTCACTAAGAAACGAATATTGGGATTGTCGACGGTGTAATTATCGTCAGCGAAACCGGTTCCAAAGGTGTTCATCCACAGGTAACGATTAGGTTTGTAACGTGTGTAATTAAAGCCCGGATTAACGGTATACACATCATGTTGCCGTTGTAAAATAGAAACTTCGGGCACTGTGTAACGAAGTCCGATATTTAGTCCGATTGAATTAATTAGGTTGCCTGATCCTGCCCATGCATACAATGGTACAGCTGCGTCTATACGGGATTGAAAAAAGGAGAAGGTACCGGTGGTATCTTTAAAATTACGTTCCGGTTCGTAACGCATTGTTACTAGCAATTGCGCCGCTTGTTTAGGGGTAGCGGTAGAGTCGGATGCTGCAACAGCAGTTGCGTCAAAGCTTAAAACGAAAGCGCTTAAGGCTATTACTCCTTTAACAAGCAAGGCGGTGTAGTTATTCATCCGAAGCGATAATTCTGTAAGTGGGAAATAAGGCATACGGATTTAGACTATAAAAATAATTAATCGTTTAATGCAGGTGCTTCTTTTTTTGCAACAAAAAAGCGGCGTTGAAACAAAAGTATTAAAAATACACCAATAGAAATAGAAGAGTCGGCAATATTAAAAACCGGATCAAAAAACGAAAAATAGTGTCCGCCTAACCATTTCGGTAAAAAGCCCTCCCAAAGCGGAAAATACAGCATGTCTACAACTTTACCATGCAGTACTCCTGCATAACCACCATCGGCCGGAAATAATTGCGCTAAATCACAAGGGCTGCTTGCACTAAAAATTTTGCCATAGAAAATACTGTCTAAAATATTTCCAATGGCTCCGGCAAAAATCATCGACATACTGATTATTAGTCCTCTGCTTTCATTGCTACGAATAAGTTTTACAATGTAATACCCAATAAAACTAACTGCCACAATGCGAAATAATGAAAGTGCTAATTTGCCACTGCTGCCACCAAGTTTCCAACCAAAAGCCATTCCTTCATTTTCTACAAAATGCAATTTAAACCAAGAGGTGATGTCTTTTTGATCACCAATCATGAAATGGGTTTTGATATATATTTTCAAAACCTGATCAACCGTAAGTACAAGAAGTACGGTAAGAATAGCTATTAGAAACTTAGAGCGAGTTGTGTGCATAAGAAATTCAAAGGTAAATTGATTTTTATTGAATTTCTAAAAAATACAATTTGCTAACAAAAAATTAGCATATAAACAATGCTATGCTTAGTTGTTGGCAGCGCCATTATCAATCCAACAAACAATAGTATTTTTTTGTGCGCTGGTTAAAGTGCTGTTTTGCGGCATAGTGGCATTTACCACTGAACTGCGGATGCTTACTTTCGCACTGGAAATGGATGTATAAGTAGTCAATGCACCCGGACCTTCATGACTTCCGGAAGCATGACAACCGGAATTGGTATTACATGAACCGGTGATTAACGGGAGTACATCTGTTTTAAACGAAGGTGCGGTTCCGGAACAATCCGGTGTGTACGTGTTAGTGGTTTTGTTACAAGCAATGATAGAAGTTGCCACCATAAGTGCTAAGAATACGACGTGTTTCATGTTTAAGTAGTTAACCGGTTAATGAACTAGATTGGTGAAAGAAAACTAAAGGGCATCAAGCACTTAACTGTTTCACATCAATCACAACACGAAAAACGAAGGAATAGTATAATAAGTTACGACAAATAGGTTAAGCGCTAAAAATTATCGGTAAATGGCTGTTAAGCTAATTTTTGTATTCGCGCTTTACGAGCAGGTATAGTTTTGTAAAAGCTAATCATGTTATTGGCACTCGGTAAATAAAAGTACGAACGACTATAACCGATGCTGAATTTTTGAGTGTGAACGGTAAATCCGGCACTAAAGCCTATCAATCCTGCGCGGTCAGTTGTTTTTAATTCCATTCTGCGCAAATGATTATAACCAACTTGTACATCGAGTACTTTACTCAAATGAAAATTTCCGCCCAGGATAATGTGACGTGCAATTTTATCGATGAGGTGGGTACGTTCAAAAAAGTTCTTAGTGGTATCTGCATCGGTATTTAATA
>JAHEYX010000244.1 GCA_023251415.1 Chitinophagales bacterium | reverse complement strand
CTACACACTCCACTTACTATCACATTATAATTGACTGAAGCATTAATCGCTATTGCAGGATTGATTGTTAATGTAGCGGTGTTCACTCCATTAATTGATGCAGTGTTACTCAAATTCACATTCCCTTTGCGCCATTGATAATTCAAATTTGTACCGGTGGCAACTACTGTAAAACTAACAGAAGAACCACTGCATACTGTTTGTGAAAGCGGCTGATTCGTTATGGTTGGTTTGGTTTGAATAACTAAAGCTACATTTACTGAAGTATCATTTGGACTACATACTCCACTCACGATTACATTATAATTGGCTGATGCATTAATCGCTATTCCGGGATTGATGGTTAAGGTGGCGGTGTTCACTCCATTAATTGATGCAGTGTTACTCAAATTCACATTCCCTTTACGCCATTGATAATTTAAATTTGTACCGGTGGCAACTACTGTAAAACTAACTGATGAGCCACTACATATTGTTTGTGAAAGTGGTTGATTCGTGATAACTGGAGCATTTTGAATCACCAAAACGCCAATATTAGAGGTATCCTTAGGTAAATTATTTCCACTTACAATAACATCATAGTTTCCGGAATTACCACTAGTAGCAGGGTTTATTGTAAGAGAATCGGTATTTACTCCGGTAATGCTTAATGAATTGATTAAATTAACACCGCCTTTTCTCCATTGGTAGGTTAAACCCGGTCCTGTAGCTTTTATTTTGAAAATAACCTTATTGCCAGCGCAAGTTGTATCATTAATAGGTTGAGTAATAATTAGAGGAGGTGCTAATGCCGGACAACCCGGAGGAGAGATGGCATTAATTGCGGCAGTGCTCATTGCACCATTGGTGGTTAAAGCTCGTCCGTCTAAATGAATATTGGTATTTAGGTTCATTGCTCCACCATTGCAAATGATGGTTCCTATAAATTTTGAGTTATCATTAATTGTTACAGCACCATTTATAATCCAGAACACATTTTTAGATTGAGAACCATTTATTAATTGAATAATCGATGAAACACTTGTAGTTAATGCTCCATTTATACGAATAACAAAAACAGCATTTGCATTACCCTGCGCATTTAAAAATAGCGTATCTGTTAAGGTTGTTGCAGCACCTAGTAAATAGGTATGTGGAGTTAAGACAAGACTATTTCCAAATTGAACCGGAAATAAAAGTTGTATATCTATAGGCAATGAATTCAAGTAAGTTCGAACATTTAATAAATCGGTCGCACATTGCGCTGTAGAAGCATCAGGCACCAGATGTATAGTTCCTGTGACAAATAAAGGATTAAATCCAACAGGAGAAGTGTTGTTCGTACCAACATCTCCAACAATATGCGTAACACCAACATTGTTAACTGCGCCAAGTGCAGAAAAAATAGTATAACAAGCAAAAGAAGTTAATGCCGGTGCAGCCGGACCTGTAAGCAATAAACTTCCGCAACCAATTGGGGTATAAATTAAATCACCATCAATACTAATGGCTCCACTGGTTGAAAGCGCTCTACCTTCTAATTTTGAACCTGTTGCTATTGTAATTGCTGAATTGTTGGCAATGATAGTTCCAACTATTGTAGTATTAGAAGCTAAACTAACCAGACCTTCTACTTTCCAAAAAACATTACAAGCTAATGCTCCATTTAATAATATAATTTTAGCATTTGCCGCTGATGAAAAAGCGCCTTGAAGCTTAAAAACGAAAACTGCATTAGGATTGTTTTGAGCATCTAGCGTTAAAGTACCATTCAATGTAGAGGGTCCAGAAATGGAATGTACCCCTGAAAAAAGAATTTGCCCATTACCTAATAATGGAGCTAAGAATGAAGTTGCAACCATTGCATTTAGTTGATTATATGCTGTGGTTAAGTCCGACGTTGCTAATGCACTTGCAGCGTCTTGATTATGCATAACACCATTGACATTACCAAAATTAGTACTGGAGCCTACATTGGTTCCTACATGACCGGTTACTTGAGAAATTCCGGTATTACTAACGGCACCAACAGCAGTAAATAAAGCAAAATTAACTGTACTACCAATATTAGGTGCTTGTGCAAAGAGTCGTAAACTTAACAGCGAAGTACCAATTAAAAGCAAAACGAAGCGTAAATAAAATTTCATAATTGAATGGTTTGATGATTGGAATTAAATTCCGGCTCAAAGTTGAGCGCATTCTTCAACAAACACCTTACATAACTTTTTGTAAAAGTTATATCATTCTATTAATATCAATTACCTTTTACAAAGGACAAAGTATAAATTATATGGTATAAGAAACACCATATAACTACATACATAAACTATCATAACACCTTAAACGATAGTACTTAAATTATTTTTTAGATCTCATTTTACAATAGTATTTACATTATACTAGGCATCCGTTTTCAAATGCCCTAAAACCTGACATAAATTAAAAAAGGCCCTTGTAGGCCTTCATTTAATTTCAGCGGACTCAAAGTTCTGCATTTCGAACCAGTTTTTGAAAGATTTGGAGGAAATTGTTAAGTTGAAAAATATCCTCAAAACTTTCTAAAAACTCAGTAAAATGGAAATTATTGAACCAATTTTTAAAAGAATTTGAAAGCATAAAAAAATTACTTCTGTGATTTAAAAGCTATGTCTTACCCCATAAATAAATTTTCAAACAGGCATTTAGCATCAAAAGATTTTTGCTGAAACAAATAGTTTTTCGATTCAATCGTTTAAGATGAGTTCGCAAAGTGAGATTTTTGCGTTCAATATGATTAATACAATGTTTTGAGTACCGATGAATTGCAGCTGGTATAATACTTCTGTAAACTATTAAACCATCAGAATATATTTTGTGAGGAGAGCGAAAAAGTACAGAATCGATTACTTTTGAAAGGTTTTCTTTTGTTCGTTGCCCTACTTTAAAATCTATTACCCTACCTGTGAGTTTGTTGATGGCATACATCAGAAAACAAATTTTCTTTTTGTTTTGAATGAAGGTTTGTAATTCGTCCACTTCGTAGTCCTGATTTAATTCGTGGCTGAATGGAGATACAATTGAAGCAGCAATTGTTTTGATATGTCTAACAATACTTGACTTTGCAAAACCCAATACACGGGCCATACTGCTAATACCCATTCCTTCGTTATTAAGTGTTATTATCATGTTTGTGTCTGCTTCAGTGCGTTGTTTATAGATGTAGTTGCTTTGCTGGTAAATATTGCAGCTTTTGCAACAATAGCGTTGTGTGTTTTTATACCAGCCCTTTCTGATACATTTTAGTTTGCATTTTTTACATTGCATAAAATTGTGATTGATTAAAGAATTTAGCTGCAAGTTATCCTTGCAGTAATCTTCTTGCAAACAGAATTTATTCATTGAATTCCAACAGCTAATTACGTTGTAATTTTGCAGGTGCAAATTGGAACATTAAGAAAAACAAAACTGATTTTAGATGCCCTTCACGAAACAAACAAAATATAACCGATGGCTTTAGCCATAGCGTTTATGTTATACTATTGAAATAAATTTACTGAAAATCAAGGCTTTATTTGATTGATTTTGGCGCAGGTGCAAATTGGAACATTACCTACTAAAGCCGATGCTGAACTAGCCGTGTTTGAATACTTTGAAATATTTTACAACAAAAATCGCCGACGTAAACATTTAAACAACTTAGCTTTAGAAGAACACTATCAATTATTTATTAATCAACAAAAAAAATGCAACTTAATTCCTTGTTTAATTTACTAACTTTTTTAGAAATTTCAGGTTTAATATACTTCTTTTAATTGATGGGTGACTCTAGTTAATTGAATCTTGTTATTGAAATAAAACATATCATAAATAAAAAAATTATTTAGAACTCTAATTTCTACTATAGTATCATTTATACAATTTGACCCAATTATCCTTTTAAGCTTTGTATTTGGTGTTCTACGATAAAAAGAATCAATTTGATATATTATCTTTTTCTTTAAGAGTGCGGGGCTTTCATTCGCACTAATTAAACAAGAGGTTTTTATTTTAGTTAATTTACATCCAGAAAATATTAAAGAAGAAAATATTATTAAGTACCCAAATTTATATTTCATAAGTTATTTGATATTTAAGTATACTAATTGCCTGTTGGTAAAATAACAGGAGCTTCCGCAGGAATATCTTTCATTTTTCCAAATTTCTCAGCGACCTTTCCTGATTCATCTTTTTCTCCATGCCCTCCTTCAACATATGTGCCATTAGCATTACTTTCATAATAGTATTGTACATAAATTGCTGTATATTTAACAATATATAAAAAATGACCCGCTTCATGATTCAATGAATATTGAAGTGTTTCATTATCAATTGATGAAATATTTACTTGGACAGCAATTCGAACGTCCATACTTTTAGGAGCCTTTGCATTTTCTTTATCTCCATCATAAGAAGGAGTTGTAGCCCCGAATGCATTATCCCTTGAATTGTCAAAATCGAAGTTCGTAAGAATAAAATCGGTCGATTGTTTATCAACTAAATTAAACAAATTTGGGGAGCTTATCTTCCACTGATCAATAATACCTTGAGTATTGTTAGCACGCTCATTCCTTCGATTGAATTCCTTAGTTATTCTCTCAGCTTTAGTTTTTAAATCTTTAAATTCCTTCCAATCTTGTTTAGTGCCACCATTGGCTAAAAAGTCTTTTCTTTTTGTATCATCACCAATTTTGTGATTGCTTTTAAAATCAGCTAGATTTTTATTCCCAATATCCATTGCTCCTTTTACTTGATCAGCCGCTAACCTATCACCATTTACAACCTTATCTCCTTTCAGATCAATATATAATATTGGATCATTATCAAAAACGGAATAAACGTTAAAAGATTTATTTGGTTTCGGATCCACATTCCACCTCCTCCCCAGTCTTGTATCATATTCCCAAAAAGCAGCAGTATTAATATTTCCTTTATTTGCAACCTCATCATCCTTTTCCTGTCCATTGAAGCCATACCTATATTTACTACTACTAAACGTCCTTGCATACAGCGGAGCACCAAATGGTGAATAATCAGTGGCACTTATTATATCGGCTTCAAAGTTTTCTATCTGGCTATCGTTGTTCATGTCCCTTGG
>JAHEYX010000010.1:19497-20582 GCA_023251415.1 Chitinophagales bacterium | reverse complement strand
CGCCTTCGATTTTATTATTTTGGAAAGCGCCGGTGTTGGTCAAAGTGATGCTTCTATTTTAGAATATGTGAATGTGAGTTTGTATGTAATGACTCCTGAATATGGGGCCGCATCGCAGCTAGAAAAAATCAATATGCTGGATTATGCGGATGTAATTGCCATCAATAAATTTGATAAAGCAGGGGCATTAGATAGTTTGCATGATGTGCGTAAACAGTACAAACGTAATCACCAACAATTTATGGCTAAAGATGAAGAATTGCCAATTGTTGGAACGATAGCTTCTCAATTTAATGATACCGGTGTAAATCAATTGTTTGAATTATTGGTTGATGCCTTAGAGAAAAAATGCAAAGTAGATTGGGGAACGACAGATACGCATCATGAAAAAAATACCGCTACCAAATCACAAATCATTCCTCCGGCCAGAGTACGTTATTTAGCAGAGATAGCAGAAAATAATGAGGCTTATGATAATTGGGTGAATGAACAATGTTTACTGGCAACTAAGCTCTATCAAATAAATGGTGTATTGCAACTTAAAGGTGTTAAAGACACTGCTGCGCTTGAATCGATTAAAGCGCATTTCGAAAAAGAATTGCATCATTCTTGTAAATCACTTTTAGACAATTGGACTAAACGCATTGCACAATACAACGCCGAATTCTACGAATACCAAGTGCGCGATAAAACCATCAAACAGCCATTAACCACGGCATCTTTGAGTGGCACAAAAATTAAAAAGGTGGTATTGCCAAAATACCAAGATTGGGGCGATATTTTACGTTGGCAATTGCAAGAAAATGTTCCCGGAGAATTTCCATACACAGCCGGCGTATTTGAATTAAAACGTCAAGGCGAAGATCCAACACGTATGTTTGCCGGCGAAGGTGGTCCTGAACGTACCAATAAACGTTTTCACTACGTGTCGCTTGGTCAACCTGCCAAACGTTTAAGTACTGCTTTTGATAGCGTGACTTTGTATGGGGAAGACCCGGCTATACGTCCCGATATCTATGGTAAAATCGGCAATAGCGGCGTTAGTATTGCAACAGTAGATGATGCCAAAAAATTATACAGCGGTT
>JAHEYX010000010.1:0-19487 GCA_023251415.1 Chitinophagales bacterium | reverse complement strand
TTTTATGAACGCAGCCATCGATCAGGAATGTGAAAAATACATGAAAGCCAATGGTATCGAAATACCGGCTGAACTTGCTAAAAGAATTACACACTATAATGGACCATTACCGGAAGGTAACGACGGATTAGGTTTATATTTACTCGGATTAAGCGGTGAAGATGTTTTACCCAAAGCTACTTACGAACAATTAAAAGCGAAAGCATTACAAGCGGTGCGCGGTACGGTTCAAGCCGATATATTAAAAGAAGACCAAGCACAAAATACCTGCATTTTCTCCACTGAATTTGCATTGAAATTAATGGGTGATGTTCAGCAGTATTTTATTGATCAAAAAGTTAGAAACTTCTATTCGGTTAGTATCAGCGGATATCATATTGCTGAAGCAGGCGCCAATCCTATTACACAATTGGCCTTTACATTGGCTAACGGATTTACCTACGTTGAATACTACCTCAGCCGTGGAATGCATATCGATGATTTTGCTCCAAACTTATCGTTCTTCTTCAGCAACGGTATGGATCCCGAATATGCCGTGATAGGCCGTGTAGCGCGTCGTATTTGGGCAAAAGCCATGAAGAACAAATACAAAGGCAATGACCGTAGTCAAAAATTGAAATACCATATTCAAACCAGCGGAAGAAGTTTGCATGCCCAGGAAATCGATTTTAACGATATTCGAACCACCTTGCAAGCACTGTATGCCATTTACGATAATTGCAATTCCTTACATACGAATGCTTATGATGAAGCCATTACAACACCAACCGAAGAAAGTGTGCGTAGAGCAATGGCGATTCAATTGATTATTAACAGGGAATTGGGTACCGCTAAAAATGAAAACCCGAATCAAGGGGCGTTCTTAATTGAAGAGCTCACAGATTTGGTTGAACAAGCGGTATTAACCGAATTCAAACGTATAACCGAACGCGGTGGGGTATTGGGAGCTATGGAACGCATGTATCAACGCAATAAAATTCAGGAAGAATCCATGTTCTATGAACATCAAAAGCATACCGGCGAATATCCAATTGTGGGTGTAAATACCTTCTTAAACAGTAAAGGATCTCCAACAGTTATTCCGGCAGAAGTTATTCGTAGTACTACAGCAGAAAAAGACTTTCAGATTCATGCTGTTCAAACGTTCCAACAACGTAATAGCGAAAAAGGCAAAGCGGCTTTGCAACGCCTGAAAGAAGTAGCCATTGCCAATGGAAATTTGTTTGCGGAATTAATGGGAACCGTTAAATATTGTTCATTAGGCCAAATCAGTCAGGCTTTATATGAAGTAGGTGGACAATACAGAAGAAGCATGTAAGGGATAGTAAGTACGCTGCCAATTAAATTTTAGTTTGCTATTGGCAATCTAAAAATTATGTTTAGCTTTGTACTACAAAGTACTTTAATTATGACCAATACTGAAGAACAATTAGCCGCCTTACAAGACATCCGCAAAATCATGGAGCGCTCTTCGCGTTTTATTTCATTGAATGGCTTGTCGGGTGTATTTGTCGGGTTATTTGCTTTAGCAGGTGCTGCTTTAGCTTATTTGCATTTATCACAAACCAATGGGCGGGTAGCTGACGATTATGATGCAGTTGCATTGGTTGCCGACAAAGACATTTGGTTTTATTGTATTGATGCAATTGTTGTTTTAGTGCTTTCGGTGGGTGTCAGTACGTTGTTAAGCATTCGCAAAGCCAACAAAGAAGGACTAAACTTTTGGGATCCAACTGCAAAACGTTTGTTGTTAAATATGTTAATTCCATTAGTAACAGGCGGGCTATTTTGTTTGATACTTATTCTACATAATTTTTTAACACTCATTGCGCCAACGCTGCTTATTTTTTATGGTTTGGCATTGGTAAATAGCAGTAAATATACCTTGGAAGATATTCGTTACTTGGGCTTACTCGAAATCTGTTTAGGTTTATTGGCAGCCTATTTTCCGGCTAACGGCTTAGTGTTTTGGGCTATAGGTTTCGGGTTCTTGCATATCGTTTATGGAATAGGTATGTATATTAAATACGATAAAAAGGTGAAGTAACGAAATGAGTAATAAGGCAATTTCTATAGCACAATTAAATAAAACATTCGAAAGCAGAATTCGACTGGGCATCATGTCTATTCTGATGGTGAATGATGAAGTGGATTTTAGTCGCATGAAAGAACTGTTGCAAGTAACCGACGGTAATTTAGCTAGTCATGTGGCGGCCTTAGAAAAAGCGGAATATGTGAAAGTAAATAAGCAATTCGTTGGTAAAAAACCAAACACCACCTTTATTGCTACCAAACTTGGCCGTAAGGCATTTACAGCTCACTTGGAAGCCTTAGAGAAATTACTTAAAAGCACAAAATAAATTTTTTTATACTTCAACTTTGAAATACAAAGTACTTTATTGCGTTATTATTAAAAACTACCCCTATGAAATCCATTACTCTTAAAAATCACCTCTTACTACTTGCTTCCGGCTTGTGTTTTGCCTTTTTGTTTTGGAAACAACAAGCCGCATTGAATGTCTTTTTGTTTTCAACTATTTTGAGTGCTCTTGCACTATACGGCAATAAAGCTGCTTGGAAAAACCGATTGGTTCAACTCACCATAATAGGCTCCATTTTTACCGGAATTATGGTGGTTTGGAACAATAGTTTGGCTGCAATAATCATTCACATCATTTTCTTTTATGCCTTAATTGGAGCCATTCAAGCCCAATCACTGAAGTCATTAGTGTTTAGTTTGTATCAGGTACTACTTTCTTATCGCGCATTTCCAAAAACTATTTTTGAAGTGGATACGCAAATGGATACCAAGCCTATAAACCGTAGAAGTAAATGGCTTTATCATTTTAGTTTAAGCCTTATCCCCATTTTAATTGTGGTGGTATTTTATGTGCTATATGCCCTTGCAAATCCACGCTTTTTAAGTTTATCTAATCAGTTTTGGAGTAGCATAGGAAATGCCTTGCAACAATTCTACGACTCGCTTTCCATTGGGTTTATTCTCTTTACTTGTTTAGGTTTAATCATTAGTGCCGGCGTACTTTTCAAATATACGCGTAAAAGTGTGGCTGCATGGGAGGATGCACAAAGTGAATTTATTCGTCGCCAACGGAAACAGCTAGACTACTCATTACCTGCACACGGATTAAAACGTGAATACCGTATTGCCTTATTGTTGTTGGTATTAGTTAACGGATTGTTGTTAATTGTTAATGCCATTGATATCAATTGGCTGTGGTTTGGGTTTACAGTGCCTGATGGTTTTAATTTGAAGCAGTTCGTACATGAAGGAACCTATGTGCTCATCTTTAGCATTCTACTTTCGATAGGTATCATTTTGTATTTCTTTCGTCGTAATTTGAATTTCTATCCCAACAACAAATGGTTAATTGGTTTAGCCAATTCCTGGATGGTTCAAAACCTTATACTCGCTATTTCTGTAGCTTTACGCAATTACTATTATATACATGTGCATGCTTTGGCTTATAAACGTATAGGGGTAACCTTCTTTTTGCTATTAACCGTAATTGGCTTATTGAGTATGCTGGTAAAAATAAATCGCCATAAATCCTTCTTTTATTTATTGCGTGTAAATGCTTTGGGATGGTATGCCTTATTGATTATTATGAGTGCAATAAATTGGAACCTCGTTTTGGTAAATTATAATTTGAATCATTGGAATCCAAAAGGTGTTGATGTGGATTTCTATTTTGATTTATCGCCTCGTGTTAGTCCAATACTGGAACAAAATCTACCAACAATTGAAAAGCAAATTGAAGCCAATGTAGCTGCCAATAATTATTGGGAAGAATACAAGGATATTGAATCCTTTAAAGATGAATTGGCGCACCGCAAAAGTGAATGGTTAAATGCTTGTTCCGAATACGGTTGGCCTTCTTGGAATTACATGGATCAACAAGCACTTAATCAATTGATGTTAGGCAGATATGCAACTAAGTAATTTATTCTTTTACTAATTTCAATACCGTGTTACCGGTTTCGGCTCCGGCAGCAACCATGTAATAGCAACCACTGTTTAAATTGGTGACATCAATCAGTGGATGCACAGGGTCAACAGTACCGCTTAATAGGGTTGTTCCTACACTGTTTTTAATTTCATAATGCAAATCTTTGATGGTAAATCCCGATTGATCATCTGTCTTTAGTTGTATCCAATTGCGTGATGGATTAGGATAGATGCTTAACGGCTTATTTTCATCTTTGTAATCAATAGCGATGATATGGGAATAGTGTATGCTTCCATCTTGTTCAATAATTTGCAATTGATAATAATTATTACCGGGTGATGGATGTTGATCCAATTGCTGATAAGTACCGGCTCCGGCATTTGAAGTATAACTTTGCGCAATCGGATAGAAGTTCGATTCTAAATCGGTGCGTTTTAATAAAACATATTCTTTAATGTTTTTTTCACGTGCTGTTTGCCATTTTAAATTTACTTCGTGCGAGCTTTTAATCGCCGCATTGAACGATAATAAATCAAGTGGTAACAATACACCCGGTAAACGGAAACTTTGATTGTTACTTAATCCACCGGTTGAAGCAGTTACGCCAAAAAACGGAGAGGAAGTACCAAAAATGGCAGCAGGCGTAAATGAATAGCTCAAAGTGCCATAAGTAATCGTAGCATTAGCATCCATCAGTTTTGCAGTAATGGTATTGGTCGAGGCATTCCAACTAACACGAAATACATGATCCAATCCATTTTCTACGTCATAATCAACGCCGTTATTTAGTAGTGGTATGGCAGCCGGAATAATGCGAGTCCCTGGTGTGCCGGGACAAGCCGCTCCTGCCGGATTAACATTTCCATTCGTCCATAAATCTAGATGATCCGGGCCGCTGCCACCACTACATAAAACACCGGGTAACCCATCATCCCGGTCCTCCGTATTCAAGTACGTATCTATTTCTATTATTAAAGAATTGGTAATACCTCCGGCGCCAATGGCACTGCCTGTTGTACCGCACGAACAACGTCCGCGTGGATCATTCTGAATCACGAATGCTATCCCATCAGCACCTCCATCATTTGAACCTAAGTTGACAATGAAATCATAAGAAAAATTGACACTAAAATCAAGGGTACTGTTGATATCCCAAGCACAACCGCGTTGATTTAATGCATTGGGCGTCAAACGTACTGTTCCATAAGGTACACTGTTAGAAGCATCATCCATTAAGGAGTATTCATTGTTTATTGGATTGCCGGTCGTAACTGAAATTTCAAAAGTGCCATTACCTGTTGCATTACCGAAACTAAATACGCGTATATAATAGATAGTCCCAATGCTTAAACAATTACTGGTGGTTTGTTCTAAGGCACCGGATCCATTTCCGTTTATACAACCATAACTGGTCAAGGTACCGCATGAGCCGGACAATATTTCAATCACCGGATCATCAATTGGTGTAAGTCCGCTTGGATTTACTGTAATGGTTAATTGTTGTGCAGTTGCCGTAAAGGTGTACCAAACATCGTCATCAGATGAGCCGCTATTGCAGGAGCTCATACTTTGGGTGGCGCCAATGGTAGTTCCGCTGGCAGCCGCACCTACAGTTATCGTAACAGCAGTGGCACAATTATCATTAACAGGCACAGGTGGGGGAGTTCCTACGCATATGGTAAATGTGCCTTGCCCTGAACCACTGGCGAAACTATGAACGCGTACATAATAAGTGTTCCCGATTGTTAAGCCGGTTAAGGTTGCTGTTTCGATACTTGATCCGCTAGTAGCATCCGTACAATTTATACTGCTAAGTGCACTGCAATTGCCGCTAAATACCTGAAATACGGCATCGCTTAAGGTACCTGGTGTAACCGTTATTTTATGCGAAGTAGCTGTTGCTGTAAAGGTATACCACACATCATCATCAGCTGTACCGGCACAAGCTGCTTGTGATTGCGTAGCTGAAACGGTTGTTCCGCTGCTCGTAACACCACAATTTAAATCGGCATTAACGGTAAGTCCAATTGCACACGCACAATTGTCATTATTTGGTAGAACCGGTGTAGAAACACAAATGGTAAAAGTGCCTTTGCCGCTGCTATTAGCCTGACTGTACACCCTTAAATAATAAGTAGTGCCGATGCTTAAACACGTTAGATTACACGTTTCTGAAGAAGCGCCTGAAGTTGCATTTACGCAATACATGGATGTTAAACTTCCACAAGTACCACTAAAAATTTGCAAAACAATATTACTCATGGTACCGGCTGATACTGCAACCTTATGATTTACAGCCGTTGCAGTAAATTTATACCATACATCATCATCTGCTGTACCGGTACATCCGGCTTGTGATTGCGTGGCACCTACTGAGGTACCTGTGGTAGTAGTGGTACAAGTACTTCCACTATTAACTGTTAACGCTATAGCACCTGAACAATCGTTATTAGCCGGAACTTGAGCGAAGCAGCTTTGCGGTAAAGCAAAACAAACTGCAAGCAAAAGGAATAGTGGTAATATTTGTAAGTTTGTTTTCAAAAAGGTCGTGTTTTTTGAACACTACAAACTTATTCTGTTATAGGGTTGATTGGATTAGGATAAAACACCTATTCTCATACTTTTTAGTGCAAAAAAACACTACGTAATTTAAAGGATGAATTAGTTGTTTGAAGTACAAGCGCTTAGCTCAATAAATTTAAAAAGGAAACAAGCTGAATAGTTAACCCCGGTTAACTACAATACAATTAATGATTAACGGAAACGAATAGCATCAACAGGATGCATACGGGAAGCTACTAATGCCGGTACGAATCCGGCGATGATACCGATTATTACCGATATACTGACTCCAAATAACATGGTTCCGATATTGAGGTATAATTTAAAATCAAGGGTATTTTCTACAATCAGCATAATTAAGACCACTAAAGCTATACCTAAAAGACCACCCAAGAGACATAAAACTACCGATTCTATTAAAAATTCCAATAATATAAAAAAGCTTCTGGCCCCTAATGCTTTTTTGATGCCGATTTGAGGAGTACGTTCCCGAACACTTACAAACAAAATGTTAGCAATGCCAAATGTACCAACCACCAAGGATAATAATCCGATAAAGAAGCCGCCGATGTTTAAACTTACAAAAATGCTATCAAACCCGCTTCGCAATACACTCATTTGGTTTAATGCGAAATTGTCTTCTTGCTTTGGTCTTAACTTTCTATGGGCGCGCAGGGTGCGACTGATTTCGCTTTTTAAAGTGCTTATGCTGACATCCGGTTTTGCGTCTACTTTAATACGGGCATCTAAGTTTAAATCGTGAACATCACTAGCTGTTTTAAAGAAATTGTACGATACCATCACCAGGTCATCATGCCCATCTTCAAACATGCGGCTGCCTTCTTTTTTAAATACCCCAATCACCGACATTTTACGATTAAAGATAGAAACCTCTTTACCCACCATATTCGGGTTGTCGTTGTTGAGTTGCATGGCTACATTATAACCCAAAACGATTACCGGAGAACCGTTTTGATCTTCAGGCGTACTGATAAAGCGACCGAACTCAAAATGCAAATCATTCATTAACGGATAGCCTCTAGAAACAGCAACAGCACTTACATTCTCGATATTTGAATTGTGAAACGTGATGGTTTGATCATTTGAATTAACCGATAAGGTAGCCATACGACAGCCCGGTACATTTTGCTCGATTGTTTTAAGTTCTTGCATATCCGGAACTGGACGATTCCAATATTTCCACCAGGCGTAATTAGGGTCATCAAAAGCCCAAGGCCATTTCTCCACAATCACAAAATTATTTCCCAATTTGTTTAAACTGTTATTTAACTGCGCTTTCATGCTGTTAACTGCAGTTAATACTGAAATAATACAAAAGATACCTATCGTAACCCCTAATAAGGATAGAAAAGACCGCAATTTATTACTGAGTAATTCAGCAAAGGAAATACGGATGCTTTCGATTAATATATTGAAAAGTATTTTCAACAGGCTTTATTTGAGGTAAAATTAGCGAATTCGCATTAACAATTACACATTAATCTTAATAGCCAAGTTCTTGTAACAATTTATCCCACATGGTATCGATATTCGTTAATCCGTTTAAGTTCTGTAACTCCACTTCCGAATAAATAAAATAAGGGGACCCGCTAACCGGATTTTTTAAACCGGCAATGATGCACGAATTACCTGTCCATAACGGATATGGAGGAGGCGGAAAATTCTTGGTATCCTTTACCGACAAATGCGCCGAATAAATAGCATAAGCATTCGGAGCTAATTGAATAGGTTTTATTAAGGGCAAGAACAAGGTGTTTTTTACGGTAGGAAATCCGGCTAAATTGGAATTAGCCAAGGAATCCAATTGAAACAAAAATGCAGAATCTGGATACGTCAATAAACTTTGTGCAGGGGTAAAGCTTAATTGCGGCGAATTAGCATCAAACAAGGATTGTAAGGTGTTTGCCATAAATAATTTTCCATTATTGCTAATGAAATCATTCATGCTTTTTTGAGCTAAGAATAATGAGTTGCCGGTATTGTCTCCACACCAAATGATTAATTTAAACAAATTGAATATTTTAGCTTGCGTAGCATTGTCAGCACTCAACTGTGTATAAACAGAACCGCTTTTTTCAAACAAACGAATGGTGTCTGTATTGGCATAACCTTGTGTGGTCATCCGTTGGGTATAGAATGCAACAGCGTTTGCAGAAGGTGTGGTATAGGCATCAACAATCAATTTGTCGCTACTCGGACGTTTGATATACATCGTGTACGACGAAATCCAATAACTTTTTGCACCTGAAATATCCAACGCACGGATGTATAAATTGTTAGTGGCATTAATTTTCATGCCGCTAACTTCTACATTCATTTTATTCGTATTGTTGTTGGCATAGATATAACAAGTTCTAGTTGCGGAAGCCATGTTCTTAGCTTCAAAAATAGCTGAAGTGATGCTGGCATTTACAGCAGTAGGACTTAAGGTCGTATCATTCCAAATCAATTCATAACCGGAAATATTATCGGCACCATCTAAGTCAGTTCCTTGCCAATACAATCGTACAATCGGGAATGTTTTTGTTGGATTGTAAACCCCTTGAACAAACTGTACTGCAGGTGTTGAATTACGAACCGGATAAGTTACACTTGCCGGTGTTTCGTCTTTTAATCCGCGGTTGTCGATAGCACGAATGCTAAAATGGAAATCGGCGGTGTCGATGCCTGCCGGTGTCGTTAATGAAAAAGTGCTGTCATTGCCACTGATGCGATGCCATTGGCTAGCTGCCGACACTGGAAAATCGAAGGTGTATTCATAGCCGGCAACATATCCATCCGGATCGTCACCCCACCAACGAATGTTTACTTGCGACGCGAAACGGTTAGTTCCGGTTCTAATGATTTTATCGATTACAGTATGCGTGTCCGGCGCTTGATTGGCTTTTAAATCTCCAAAAAGGCCATTTTTGCAAGCTGTAAAGAAGCTAACGGCAACGAGAAGCAGAAAGAAGTATTTTTTAGTCATAGCAGATTTCAAAGATAGCCAAAACTACTAAATGAGCAGAATTTAAAGTGCTAAAATCAAAAATTTAACACGAAAATTACAAGCCTATGGTAGCTCGTAAAAAAGCGATTAATGAGCTTCAAAAATATGCTTGTACAAACGTACTAATTTGAGCTCTTCAGCTTGCCAGTTATAGGTTTCACGCGCTTTTAATGCATTGGTACATAGGCGATGGTAATAATCTGCATCTTGTAACATGCGATTTAAACCGGCTGCAATGGAGGCTACATCGGGCTTTTCAATTAAATTGGCTAATTCAAATTCCCCATTAATGCGAATATATTCCGGATATGCATTGCACAATTGCGGTACCCCGGCGTGCATGTAATCAAAAAAGCGATTCGCCAACGAATAGTAATTACTTAATCCGCTGGTTTCGAAAAGCGTAATACCAATATGCGCTTTACGTGTAATGTCAACCAAATCGGCCGGCAAAACAAAGCCTTTAAACTGCACTTTATGGGTTAAACCTTGTTCGGCGGTATAAGCTTGTAAACTTTCATATAAATCGCCTTTTCCGCATATAATCAAGGGGCAATCCACTTGATGCATTGCTGTAATCAATTGTTTTAAGGCTCGGCCTTCATTAACAGCACCTTGATACAAAATATAAGGTTCACTTTTCGCTTGTTCGGGTAATGGTTTTAAAACGGTAGCATTGCGAATTACTTCGTAGCTAACCCCGTATTTTTCGTTAAATAGCTTCACATACGAATCATTAACGGCATAACCGTACTTGATTCGAGGTACGGCAAAGGCTTCTACTTTTTTCCAAATCCAATGCGTAAAAGGTCGTCTTACCACTTCTTCCAATTCAGTAAAATACTCATGTGCATCATAAATGATGGGCACTTTCAATTGTTTGGCGATATAATAGCAAGGTAAAATGGTATCTAAATCAATAGCCCCAATTAAATCGGGTTTTAGTTTTTTAATTGCACTTAATAGCTTGTAATTGTATTCGATGTAACGCCATTTACCCGATCTGTTTTTCATGGGTAATCGCACTTGTTCAAATGCTTGCGGTCCCAATATCGGTGATTCCGGATACGACCATCCAACCAAAGTTACGCGGTATCCGGCATTAACCAAAGAAGTACAAATGCGCTGCATGCGCTGATCATAATTTAACGCATTGGTAACCGTAAAAACTAAATGTTTACTCATGGTTTAGGTTGTATGTAAAATTTAGTTCCGTTAATAAGCGTGAAAGGTGGTTCATAGGGCGGAAAATAAGTAGCACGTATATGCCGGTCTATCTTTTCCCGATCCCAATTCAGGTCAATTTGTTTTATAGCTTGAATATCGCTGCGCTTATAATAATGTGTTCCGCGTTTGGCTATCAACTTCGCTTGTGGAACAGCTTTATAATTCTTAGCCAATAAATCCTTTAAATGAGCTTTAAACAAAGCAATGCTGGCTTTTTCCGTTTTATCGTACAAGGTTTTTACAAAACAAGCTTCCGGTATTTTAAAGCGCTTTTCAAATAAAATTGCACCACTGTCAACACCTTCATCCATTTGATGCAAGGTAGTGCCGAAGTGGGTTTCGTTATTGATTAGCGCAAATGAAAATTGATTGCAACCACGGTATTCCGGTAGCGGTGCCATGTGTAAATTAACCGCCAATTGTTTAGCACAAGCAATGTGTTTTTGCTTTAAAATACGGTGGTATTGAACCGAAATCAATAAATCGAACGATGGTAATTTTAGCAATTCATCTTCATGTGCCAATACCGGAATTTGATGCGCTTCAGCCAATTTAGTTAACGAATGCGCCGCCGCTAAAGTAGCTTGCTCATTACTGATTAAGCCTATGATTTCATAATGCAAGGCTGCTTGTTGATTGATGAGGGTTTTAAAACAGGCATAGCCAATGTTTTTCGCACCCAGAAAAACGACTTTCTTGATTTTCTTTTTAGTTGCCACGTTTTGCTTTGAATCCTTCTTTGATTAATAAATCGGTTATCTTATCTCTGAAATCGCCTTGCACAATAATTTGCCCGTCTTTTGCAGAACCACCTGTACCACATTTGGTTTTTAATGTTTTACCTAAAGCTTCCAAAGCAGTTACTGTACCTTTAAAGCCGTCCACAACAGTAACCATCTTGCCTCCACGGTGTTTGGTTTCTAAACGAACAATTAATTGTTGTGCGCTTGCCGGAAGTGCAGCATCCGAAGACGCTTGTTCGGCAGCTACTTCATTGGGATGAGTGGAGTAAACCAATAAACTTTCAAATCCGCCTTTCAATTTTTTCATGTTTTTAATCGATTAAAATGGTAGTCTCAATACCCATTTAATTATGCTGTAAATATACTGGTTTGTATCGAACCTGCTACTGCAAATCGCAGATTAAGCCACTACTTTTAATGAATGCGGCACAACTTCAATACGGATGCTTTCTTGCGGTTTCATAGGCTCACCGTCTAAGTGAAAATATTGATCACCATTGGCATCTAAAACAACTGTTTTACAATCAATGATGGCAATACTGGAGTTGGTTTTTAACTGACCATTAAAACCTTTCCATACCAAGGGTAAGCCTTTCAATAGTGTTATCGGTTTTACTATACAACAATGCAATAGACCATCTTGTAAATCAGCATGCGGTGCAATTTTAAAATTACTGCCAAATTGATTCGAATTGGCAATGGCAATTATAAATGCTTTCTCGTTGCGCGTTTGGCCATCAATACAAATGGTATAGGTAGATGGCTTATACCGGAAATAATGATACGCCGATAATTTAAGGTAAGTAAAGATGCCGCGTTTTTTTTGCAATTGAAATTGGTTGGCTATAAAACCATCAAACCCAATTCCGCACATACTGAAAAAATAATGCTCATTGGCTTTCGCCGTATCAATGGTTTTGCAATTAAATTGATTTATACGTTGAATAGCCTGCGGTATAACTAATGGAATGCCTAAGTGACGAGCTAATCCATTTCCAGAGCCCATAGGTAAGATGCCCAAAGCAACCGAAGTACCCACTAAACTGCTTCCGATTTCATTAATAGAACCATCTCCGCCAACTGCTATAACAGCATCAAAATTAGCTTTAACGGCTTGTGCGGCCAATTCTCTTGCGTGACCGGCATAAGCAGTAAATTGAATTTCAACTTCGAACTTTTTGCGATCAATATATTGTTCGATTAAAGCCGGTACATTTTGCTTTTTTAAAACTCCTGAACGTGGATTAACAATGAACAACAGTTTTTCTAAAGCAGCAGGTTTCATAACTATTCCAGGGCCAGTTTTCGTTTATAATACGAGCCATTTTTGCAGCGAACGGTTACTACATAAAGGCCGGCAGGTAAGGCAGTAGTTTCTACTGTTTGGGTGCCGGTGTTAGTTCCTTTCACTTGTAGTACTCGTCCATCTAAGGCTACAATTGCTATTTGCTCAATTTCAGCAGCTTCGCAATTTACGGTAAATTTTTTAAATGCAGGATTTGGAAAAAGGGTACAGGCGGAAGAGGCAAGCAGTGGAGCATTGAAACCTGAAGTAGAACCTCCGCAATTTTTGTTTTGATTTTTTTTGATGGCCTCGTATTTCGGTGCCGGTATTTGATTGGTGTTTTGATTTAATGTTTCTAAAATACCCCAACTTCCGTATTGGCAATTTAATCCCCCAACAAACGAAAAGTTCATTAATTGCAAAGGCTCCGGACCACTTTGTAGTGTGCGTAAAGCATCAAACCATTGATTGTACATGTTGTACATGGATGAATCGCGTTGCACATCTTCTAAGGCTTGGCAATAGGTTGGAAAATTACCGAACGGAATTGGCGTTAAATGTTGCCCGCCTTCGTAGAATACCATTTTTACATGCAAGGAATCAGCGATGGCGGTTTTTTGTGACTGCAAATAATTAAACACTGTAGGCATTTCATTACGTGCCCAATACGCTACATCACTGGCTTTAGCGGCGCTTCCGAGTACATCCAAAGTACTGTCGCCTGTTGTACTTAAGTTAAAATAATAAGTTAAACCTACAGCATCAAAGCTACCCGGTGTTAAATTATAACATACACGGTTACTTACATCTTGCCAACCGGTTTGTACGGCTGCGACACGCACCAATCGGTTTAATTGTCCGTTAAAGGCGGTACTCCAGTGATTCAAACATTGTTGTACATAAGGTACAGTGCCTTCGGGCCAACTCACTCCGGGAATAATACATCCGTATTTATTGAGCCATTGGGTTTGTCCAAACATCCAATTCCAGGTTTCGTTACTGTATTCAACATATATTTTTAAATTAGTGTGCACACTGTCTTTAAACAGCGTAGCCATGTTTTGCATATAATTGGTGTTTGCACGATGCGGAACACAAACCCATCCGTCTAAATTGTAATCGTTCATTAATTTAATCATCATTTCATAGGGCACTCCTTTCGAATCAGCCCAAGTATAATGATTCATGTCCGCTCTATCATTCCAACTGAACAAGACAGGGTCATCCCAAGTATAAGGATCTACTTGTCCCCAACCGTTGGTTGCCCCCCAATCCATAAAGCGAACCGATTTAAACAAACTTAATTTCGAAAGCCAATCCGGATTAAAGGGTTGAGTTTGATAGGTAGCCAATGCGCCGGGCATTAACACACGAATATGATGAACAGGATTAGATGCCAAAGAAGAATCAATTAGCAACTCGACATTGGTGCCGGGATTGGTAAAGTCGAAGGTAAAATGATTGGCAGTAATCGGAACGATATTGCTTACACCCGATACTTGTAAAACACCGGTTCCGTCGAACAGCACATCGTAAGTGCCGATAGGCCAACCTTGCGTGCCGCCCCAAATCGTTGCCGTTTTTTGTAAATAAGCTGAACCGTTTACTTGTTGGGGTATATGAGTAGGGTAGCCATCGCTGCGGTAATTGAGCGAATCAGCAAAACCCGAATTGAAAGGAAAATTTGGATCACCCACACTTTTGGTGTACCAGGTACGACAGCTGTGCATCAAATCAACAAAGGGCAATTCAGTCATGTAATCACTGATACCACCTAAATTGGTTCCGAATTGCAATTTGCAACTATCCGGTAGTTGTTGTGCGAAAACTAGCTTTGTGCTAATCAATAATCCAAAAACGAGTAAAGTATAAAAACGGCGCATGTATTTTTTTTCTTGCAAAATAAAGGCAAAAACACCAACACCGCAGCTACATATTCCACTTACGATGCTAGGATACTTACTACTAAAGGATAGATTTTTTATTCCTGTCAAAAATTAGAGTAACCAGTTGAAAGGGGGGAGCGAGTTTAAGTGAATGTTATTTAGTGTTCTGTTTTCTTCACCCAATCTTCATAAGTCATTTCAAACTTAATTTCTTTTGGGCCATGGGTTCCAACTTCTGTCCAGCCTGCTTTACGGTAGAATTTTTCTGCGCGTGTATGAAAGGCTGTACCTAACCAAACAGTAGTTTTAGTTTGAGTAAAATACCAGTCCAACATCAGCTTATGTAGTCGTTGTCCGATTCCCATTTTCTCAAACTTGGGATGTATAAACAAAGCCCAAATATTATGGTCCTTTAAATCTGCAATGGCAAAACCTACAATTTGATCATCAATTTCGCACACCCAACCTTTTCCTCGTATAGTAATAAACTCCTTGCAGTCATCATCAGTAACTACATTCGGATTAGACAAGGTATTTTCTGTTACTAAATTTCGTACGATTTGAATCTGCTTGATGTCTGCAATGCCGGCTTCTCTGAATAGCATAAGGATTGTTGATTTTTCTTAGTGTTTTAATTTAGTTGAAAAGTTTAACTAAAATATCCAAGCTCGTCCAATAATAGACTTCAAAGGTAATTGACCTTTAGTGGTTTTTAAGATTATATTAGTTTTAAACTTCTGAAGTAATTTTAATGCGCGTAATTTATCTTCAAGAGACTTTTATTTCGCTTTCTTCATTTTCAACCATAAACTAAGGCACCAACATCAAACCATTAGTCTGATATTTCTTTGTGTGCTGATTTATAATGTAAGTTATTTTTACCATTATCCATTCCCCTTTGTTAAATAGTACTAATTGATATTGTTAATAAAATATCCAAGCAAAAACATCGCAACAATTACTCGACCGCAAATTTAGTTTAGCAAAGTAGCATTGCAATTTTGCTTTGGCAAGGTGCTTATAAATTTTATCTTGATAAAAGCGTTTAGTACTTACAATAAATTTTCTCCAGTAATTGCAGTAAATAATTTGTAGGCTTTACCTTGTTACTTACTGCTAAAAGTAATGGAATAATAGAATTTTAAATAACTAAAAATTGAGTTCCATTAATTGTGGCTAACTAACTATTTCAATACGAACTATTTTAAATTAGACTACTTAATAGGCAATAATTAAATTTAAACATTCCGAACGCTTATTTTAAGATTCAATTCCTTAAATGTAGCTTATCATTATTACTGCTTATTCGCGATTAAAATTAGCCGTGTTGCGTAAGTTCTATTATAAATTAATTTCCTAAAGTAAATGTGATTGGCATTACTAGGCAAACACTTTTAGCTTGCCCTTTATATATAATCGGGTGACTAAATTTCAATTGTCTTAAAGCCCTTACCGCTTCCTTATCCAGTAGAATATGAGCCCCTTTAATTATATGAAAATTACTTGTAGTGCCATCTTTATTGATTGTAAATGCAACAACTACATTTCCTTGAAGTTCTTGATCTCTTGCTGCTTGTAAATAGTTTAAGTTCAATGTAAAATACTGTTTAATTGTTATTTCCCCATTTAAAATCTTGGGAGCTTTATATCCTAAACTATCGTTGTCTACAAGGTAATCACGAATAGTATTAGCTAAAGTATCTGTACAGTTTTCATCACTATAATTAAGCTTGAAATTATAATCCAATAGTGTAGAGTCATTGCCTTTACGATATATCCAAATGCCTGTTGGCTCTTCGCCTTGAAAGGTTTCACTTTTTATGATTACATTCTTTTTAATGTTCTTTACAATAGTGGTCACAGAACCATCCTGATTAGTTAAGATAGTTTGAGAAAATTCGGCTTTCTCTTTTGCCACTTCTTTATCCAACCATAAGTTTTTGTAATACGTTGTTTTTGTGTCTTGTCCAAAGCAACTGGATGTTAAGCTTATAAAAATAATTGTTGCTAGTAGTTTAGTCATTGTTCTGCTATAGTGTTATCGAAATTTAAAGGAGGTTATTCTGATTTACAAATGTATATCAATTGCTATGGAAACGTTTTATTTTTTTATTCCTTATTTAAATCCAAAAGTCAAAGTTTGCCAAATTCTATTTCCGATTTCTAAAAAGGGCCAACTTCCATTAAAAGGCATATCATTATAATTTGTCCGACGATCTTCATAGGCAGATTGATAAACTATTCCTAAACCAATTGATGGATCTATCGTTATTTTATGGAAAGCAAGTACTTGAAATCCTGTTTTGACAGTCGCACCATACCTGTTTCGGTGAATCCTATAGAAATCAATATATACTCCTTCTCCTTCAAATCTAACATCCTTATCACTATAATCGTAGGTTGTATCTGAAACCGTATACAATTGCGTGACATTTGAAATATTTTTTGTCATAAAAAATTCAAGTGAATAGTAGTGATTAAACAACCGCTTACTCGGAGGTTTTGTGAACAACTTAAATTCTACTCGAATTTTTCCGCCTTTATTGCTCCACCATGCATCTCCGGTTCCGAAGCCAAGTCCGGTAAAAAAATAACCAATAGAACTGTGCTTTACTATTGGCCCACCTTCAATCGAAATGGCATACTTGTCAGCTATTATTCGTTCATAACCTATTAGCAAAGCCGGATTAATAAAGTCACTAAAAGGTAAAGGTGAAATGAAAAAATAATTGTTTTTCGATTTTGATCGTATAGCTGAAATTTGCGCTTTTGAAGTCTTGTTAATTACAAATAATAAGCTAATTGTTAGTAACAACATTGCATTTCTAAGTTTCATAACTAAATTAGTAAGTGATAGGAGCCGTTTAAATTACTAATAGAATTATTCGCTAAGCAATCAGTAACTTACTGCTTCCCGTTTTCATGTAGCAGTATTTCAAGTTGCTTGAGGTAATTATCATAGTATTGATACCCTTTCTTTACTGGAAAGCTAAATCTACTTAAAATGCAAGTGTCATTCGACTTATTAAGTAATAATAAATACTCTGTATTTTCTTCGAGATGCAGCGGACAAACCGCTCTTGCTTCTTCTATTTTTGCTTTTCCTTTAATTGGAGTTCCGATTGCAAGTCCTCCTTTCAAACTTTTGTTTATTGTTGCTGTAAAGGACTTTAATGGTTGGTATCCTTGTTTATCATGAACAGCATTGTTAACAGTAGCTATAACGATATAGTCATATTCCTTTAAATTTGTTACTGGATAGCTTGGTCCTAAAATCGCATCCTTACAGGCAATTGAAATAAAGAATGCTACTACTGCAAGCAATACAATGGGTGTTTGTTTTATCATAGTTTAAAATTAACAAGCGGGTGTTTTGATCTATTCGCTTACTGATTTACTTCAAATAAGCGGAAGCAGCAGCCGTTTAATGCTTTAGTAAATATAAATGCAGTATTCTAAAAATGCAAACTAGTTATACTTGAATTAGATTTGTTGTTGTTTTAAAACAGAGGTTTGTATACCCTCGTTTAATGACTTTTTAATTTTGCTTTTTTTTAGTCGTGTAGCACATTATCCAGTAATAAGTACTATTGAAAAACGTTAGTTCATCTGAAAGGGCTGAAACTTTACTGCGCAAAAATTCTTCAGTAGGAAAATTCTTCAAAACCAGATGAGCTGTACCGTTATCAAGTTTTCGTAGTTGATAGGTGTTCCCTTCTTTATCTGTTTCTACTAGCGGATGATTGCTTCCTGCAACAAAATTGTTGTCCATAAAAACTACTGTACTGCCTGGAGCAACTAAACTAGTAATGGTAGCAAGAAATTTGTCGAGGTCTTGTAATAAAATATGACTCCAAATAAAACCACCAAACAAGCTTTCGTATTTTTTGTTATCCGCGAAATTGTAAATATCAGCAATTTCAAACGACACATTTTTATTTGAAAAGTCTTTTAATTTAGCAATTTCAATTACACTGTTATTAATGTCGGTGGCAAGAATTGAACTTGCTGTTTGCGCTATTTTTTCTGTCCAGTATCCGGTGCCACAGGCAATTTCCAAAACATGTTTAGCAGTAAAAATTTCTTGCAAAATGCTAGCGGCATTTTTTAAATCCGCTTGCCGTTCGGGTTTAGCATATATTTTCTCGTATTCGTTTGCCCTGTCTTTGTAGTAAGATACGAGATCGGTATTCATGTCAACTATTTTTAAAAGCTCAATGCAACTTTGAATTTAGTTCCGATAGCCTGGATTGATAAAATAGGTTGCTTAATCTAATAGTGTTACCCTGTTTTCAACCTGCATTCAAATGTACATTATTTAGTTTAACCATCAATTGCTGAAAGTGATTAATTTAATATCCCTTTAACCATTACTTCTTATTTTCAGCTAAATGCTAATTTCACATACAATTTATCATGGAGCCTATTTTAGCAACAAAATCTCCTCATCGACCCCAATTTTCTTTTCGTTGCTTGTATTCAACTTTTTAATGCAGATTGCTAACTTTTAGTGTTTTTAGTGCATCCTCTTACAGGTGAATGCTTCCTTATTGATATTCTATTAAAACTTTCGGAAGATTAAAGCCACCATCGCTTTGCTCTTTTCTTCCTGCTTTAACGTCTCGGGTTCCAACTCAACAATCTATTTTCCCAAGCCTTTGCTCTCAGCTTCCTGCTTGAAGGTGAATGTAATCTCAGCACAATTTCAATGCTCCTTTTGCCTGATTCACATCAACTTTTGCTTGCTCTTCACTATCTTTTGCCTGCTTCGCATGACCTTTTGTCAGCGCTTCATCAACTTTTGTC
>JAHEYX010000243.1:4167-5140 GCA_023251415.1 Chitinophagales bacterium | reverse complement strand
TCATTATTCTTAAGCTTAATGCATTGTAATTACTCAACCCTTTTAATTGAATTCCGGCAAAATCATTCGCAGGATTCGGATGTATATCGAAGGTAAAGGTCTCATCAAGAGTTGGGATATCCAATGTAAAATCAACCGTATTGATAGTCGTATTCGTTTGAACTGCTGCATTGAAATCAAAATAAATATTAGCTGTATTGCTGATGGTATTTCCTTGACTTAATGTTGCCAATGGTTTAATTGCAAAGGTTACAAAACCATGACTATGGGGCTCGTCGTGCGTGCTGTCCGGTAAATAGATCGAACTGAATTTCCAAACTACTTCGCGGGTATTATCATCTACACTTAAAGTATAATTAGCACTGGCAGCCAACATTCTGAAACTGTTTAAATCCAAATTAGCGGATATCACATCTTTAACTTGAATATTGATTGCAGGTGCTGTACCGGTGTTTTGGAATTGAATCGTATAGGTTAATTCTCCACTACTATTGGTGTTAATGGCTCCGTTCGTTCCAACTCCAACCGGGCTAACTGATTTGTGATTCGGATCGAATGAACCAACCACAACTTCACTTAGAACGGCTGTGTTATTGCTTAAATCAACATCATTAGCTGCAGTTACAGTAGCACTGTGATTTAAAATACTGTTTAATGCTGCTGTTGTAGGCATAGTAAAATATACATATTCGTTGTTTGTTGCACCCGGAATTAGCGGATTAACATTCCAACTCACTTGATGGGTGGTATTGTTATTAGTTCCATTGTTGCTGCTTAAAAATGTACAAACGGCATCATAGGTAAATACCACCGAACCACCTACTGTAGTGGAACCTATGTTTTTAACGGCTATCATATACCAACAAGGGTAGCCTGGAGTTGCAGTTGTAACCGGTGATAAGGTTACCATTAAATTGTTTCCGGAAGTAGCACTCGGCTGCTGTATACCGAAATCGTTGTTATTATAGATGCT
>JAHEYX010000243.1:2989-4157 GCA_023251415.1 Chitinophagales bacterium | reverse complement strand
TGGTTAGGGGTAGAACTTACAGAATAACCGGTAAAACCTGATGTTGGCGGGTTGCAATTGATATTGTAATATCCTGCTCCGGAATAAGCGTTATAAGAATAATTCCCTAGCGCATCTGTGTAAACATGGGTGCTGCTGCTATTACCAAAAATATTAACCGCAATGCTAGCAACTCCACTCTCTCCGGCATCGCGTGTACCATTGCCATTGGTATCGAAATAAACCGAACCATTGATTTGCGGGATATTATTAATTAATCCGAAATTAAATCCGCTCAAAAGCTGATTACTTGTTACGGTAATAGTATAAGTAGCCGGACTAACCGGAATGGTTTGGCTCCAACCAAAAAGTCCGAAGGCAATGCTTACGGTATACGTTCCACTAGCAACATAAGCGGAATAATCGCCGTTTGCATCGGTATAGATATACATGGAAGTAGTACCGTCTGTTATTTGAAGCGCTGTATTAGGCATACCGTTTTCACCGGCATCCAACAAACCGTTGTTGTTTACATCATTAAATACTTTTCCGGCAATAGTATCTTGATTAGGTAATTGTATAAATACTTGGCCCATCATGCTGTCGGAACATCCGCTGCCGTTTTGCACATCTAAGAAAATAGTATGCAACCCTCCAAAGATAAAACTATGTGTTACAGAAGGGGTGGTGGCTGTAAAACCATCGTCAAATGACCAATACAAACCGGTAACATTTGTAGCGTTATTGATGGTTGCAGTTACCGAATTACCACTAACGGTGGTGCTGAATGCTGCTGAAATGATAGCGGTATTGGTTATTGTTACCACTTGTGAAGAAGTATCACTGCAGCCTAAGCTGGTATTATTTACAATTAATGTTGCAGTATACGATCCTGCGGTTGCATAGCTGTGATTTACTTGTGAGGAATTGGAAGTTGGACTACCATCACCAAAATCCCAGATTAAGTTATTGCTGCTTCCGGAATTAGAATAGAAAATGGTATGCCAGCAATAATTGTACGTGCTGAATTGCGCCAAACCTGCACATGGATTAGCATTTGTAATAGTAAATGGTGTTAGGTATAAGGTATCTGCACAACCTAAAGTATCTTGTGCTATTACAAACGGATTCATTAGCCCGTTATAATTATATGTGTAATTGAAGTTATTGCCATTATGATAATTATTTT
>JAHEYX010000243.1:0-2979 GCA_023251415.1 Chitinophagales bacterium | reverse complement strand
CAAATTAGTACCACCACCTGTTGAGCTCGCTAAAAAGTTATAAGAATTAACCGTTCCGGCAATCGGTGTAGCTGTTGCACTGGTTAAAGTTAAGGTACAATAGGTGTGAAGAAAGTATACATAATTATAGGTAGAGGCACAACCATTTGCATCGGTAACAATTAAACTTGCAGTAACTTGTTCATTGGGCATATACGTTATGCTTGGATTTGCTAAGGTACTTGTTGTAGTACCTGTTACAGTATTTACGAATGTCCAAGCATAGGTATAAGGAGCAGTTCCTCCGTTAATTGTAGCACTTAAATTTTCAGTATATTGTTGCGAGGCTCCGGTTCCGGTGCTACTGCTTGTAGAACTTAAAGTAGTAGTGTAAGTAATGCAATTCGAGTTTATAATAATGGTGTTAGCAAAGGTATCCATGCATGAATTGATGGAATCATATATGGTTAGTAACACATTGTAATTTCCGAAAGGTCCATAAGTATGTGTATACTGTCCGGAATAAGGTAATGGTGTAAGTAGCGTTCCATCACCAAAGTCGATAGAGCTAAGGGCGTGATTAATAGTACCCGAACTGGATGAACTACCGTCGGTTAAAGTAACGGTGTGTGCATTTTGGTTACTGACGTAAAAATAGGCAAAGCACGTTTGCGCGTTTGCTGAATTGAAAAACACGATACCGAGTAAAAGCAAAAAAACGGCTTTGAACACGGAAGCAGCGTTTTTGCTTCGAACCGAATTAACAGGATTTGTTTTCATGTTGATTTAATTTAGGTGATTGAATAAGTAACTGTTTGCGCATACATTAATGACGATACAAACATCTTGTTTATTTCACTAGGATAAAGCTAAGAATTTTAAAAAACTTACAAGTTCAAACGAATATTTACTGCTAATAAATTAATAATGAAGCAATTTGCGCCAGGCTTTATTGGGATTAATACAAGCTGATAAATCGCTCAAAGGAATGTTTATTGTCAAATACGAATCAGTATCGATATAACGATCAAAAGCTTGTTTTGGGAAATAAAAAGATAGCCCGCTGAGTTCGTGCTTTTCGTTTTGATACAACTGAAACGATTGTTCCAAACCTTGATACAGCTCATTTAAATTATGACAATCAAAGTCGGTGCCTTGGTAGGCCGAAATTGCTTTAATAACCGCTGCAGTGATAATTTGGGAATAGTTGCTGTTGGGTTTAAATAAACTGTCTAAGGTTAATGCTGTTAACGAATCGCCATTGAAATAAAAATTTTCAAAAACAGCAAAGGGCTCATTGGAACCGGCTCCGCGACAGCCTTGCGAACTGTGGTTTTCGATATAGGCATAACTTAACCATTCGGCACCGGCAGTGTTTGCTATCCATTCGAGCACTATATTACTTAAATCACCACAATCGTTATAGTCAAAACCGCTGTCCCAATTCGGATTAATGCATTCAACGTATGAACCTTCTAATGCCTTTGCTGAACCATCGTTTAAATAACTATTGGTGTAGCAGGCGTAATGCAACAGCAGTTGCTCCAAATAATTGGTATAAAAATGTTGAACGGAAGCCGGTAATTGTTGTTTGTTAAGTGAATCAACAATAGCTTTTAAATTTTGCGCTAATGAGATGGCTTCAGAATATTCGTATTGTTTTGAGGCAGCTGTTGCATCAAAGAAATAGTTGTTTAAATTAAAATCACTTTTACAAAATGAAGTACGATTAGTGTATGCAATAATTCTACCTGAACTGTCCATCATACCAATGCTGTCCTTGCTTTCAAAGAAGCGATAACCGTTAATCAGTGGGGTAATATCACTGCAAAAATTTTCATGTAGTAGTTTACCGGCTTCATCATATAAGCTGAATCGGTTGTTCTTATATTGAATGTAATTTTCTGTTAAATTACCTTCAAAAGGAGCAATGACCCAATGTCCGTTGGTATCCATTAATCCGATTTTATTTTCAGTAACAACAATAGCTAAGCCTTTGTAGTATTTACCAAAGTTTGTAAGAGGCTCTTGTTCCAGTAATTTGCCGTTGTTGAGACGGTAATTCCATTCCCTGTTAACATAATCAGCATTCTCGTTTAGTAATGAGCTGCCGGACCAGAAATGACGGGTATCGTATAAATTAAAGTAAACTGCGGTGCAAGTGGTATCGAAGTTTATTTTATGGGCTCCATCAAAGAAACACAAGTGATCTTTATCTTGTAAAAGAATACTTCCCCATGGGGTAATACCACGTACTATTTCTTCATCACCGAAAGTATATTGCAGTTGAACTGCCTTGCTGTATAAATAGCTTTTGTTCGTGCCATTCAATAACACATTATCTTTTAAATAGCCCATCAAACAATAAGTGGGGAAGAGTTGAAACAAGCCTTGCTGATCAAGAAAGCCGCAATGACAGGAATCGTCCATACAGAAAAAGGTATTTTCATGACCTTTAAAATAGTTAGGTTTATAGGTAGCTTGATTTTTAGTAAGCTTATAATAATAGGCTTGCTTATTACTGAAAAACACTACGGCATTCGTTAAAAGGATTAGTGTATCATGAATAATAGGCACTAGCGCTTTATGAGCTGCATCAATTAGCCCCCATTTATTTTCTTTTTTAGCGAGCAACAATTTGCTATAATCGTTGTTTTCATTTTTAAGTGGAATCAAGTTGTTGTAAATGCAAGGTATAACAGCCGTTGAATCAAAATAAAAGCCCATTTTAGTGCCGGCATAGGTTACAGCCAAATTTTCATTATCGATAACTTGCACTGCATCATATTTAGCCTGAATTATCATTTTAGTATTGAAGCGATCAAATAGTCCTACTTTATTCGTACTCAAATCACGGCATGGAACCCATTGGGAGGATTTAAAAAGCTCAGGTTCTAATTGCAAAGCTTGTTTAGTTAAGAGCTGTCCGGTAGTGGAGTAGATAAAGATTTTTTTATATTGATCGAAGTAGTTCTGATAGGCAATAAAGCGTTTTTCATC
>JAHEYX010000242.1 GCA_023251415.1 Chitinophagales bacterium | reverse complement strand
GCACTTTCTTTAAAACAGCGTTGCACAAACAACTCCGGCTCACAATAACTTATGCGCACCGGGAAACGTCCTAAATAGCTGCCAGTTATTTCTTCTTCTGTCGCTTCACTGATTTCTAATTCCGGCAAAGCTTCGAGCATTTCTAATTCTGCCGCTAAAGGTTCATCAATTAAAAAATCCAATTGATCCAATACAATGCTTTTGCGTCGTAAATCGCCATTTCTACTTATTTGAGCATTCGGATAAAATTCATGCAACCAATTTTCGATTTGTTCTGCAACTTCGGCGGCTTCAGCATAAAAGAAGCGACCGTTATTGGCTTGTAAAAACTGAATCGACTTAATTACTTCCTCTTGCGTTTTGGTGCCAAAGCCTTTTAAATCTACTAAACGGTTTTCCATGCACGCATAGAGTAATTCGCCCGGACTTTCAACTTGCAATTGTTCCCAAATGGCTTTTACTTTTTTTGGTCCCAGCCCTTTAATGCGCATTAATTCAATAACGCCTGGCGGTGTTTGATCAACGAGTTCTTGCAATAAAAGCAATTTGCCGGTTTGTAGAATTTCACGAATAGTGGCCAATAAACCTTTTCCAACTCCGGGTACGGCGCTTATTTCAGCATCCGTTAAAGTGTTTAATTCTTTGGGGTGTTTGTTGATTTGAAAAGCTGCATTACCATACGAGCGTACTTTAAAAGCATTTTCGTCGTGTAAATCCATCAACTTGGAAGTTAATTGCAGCACATCAGCGATATCATCATTGCTCATAATTGAAGTTTAATAACCGCCATTGTATTTACGGATAAACCATTCAGCACTTAGCAACAACAGAATCAAAAAGAAAATCCATTTTAAATACAAAGCCGGAGTGGTTTTGTTGGTGGTATAAATTACTGGTTTAATCAATTCCGATTTTTTAATTTGATCGGCAATCGTTTTTATTGCATTGGGATATACCAATTGTCCGCCGGTTTGCGCACTCAACAAATGCAATAATTGGTGATTGGCACTCGTTTGTACACCTTCTAATTGTAAAGGACTGATACTGAAATTACCGCTGCTGCTAAGGTCTTTAGCATTGAAATTGGTTTTAGCTGTATAGGTATATGAACCAACAGGCAAGAATCCGGTATTTAAACTATACGAACGTTCGGATTTGTTAAAAGTGAAATTATAACTTTTACCCGCGGCGTCAGTGATGGACAGTGTTACATCAGGTGTATTGATGAATTCATAATTGTCATTGTATAAAGTTGCTTCCCAATCGATGGTTTCGTTTTCATAAAAAATGCTTTTTACCGGATTGGCTTTAAACTTACGTTTATCGTTCTTAGCAATCAATAATTGAACGGTTTTACTCACTAAATCGCGGCTTGCATCAAAGTTTTGATGTTGCAGGTAATCATACATTTTCCAACGCCAAATGCCTTCTCCACAAAGTACTCCAACTTTATTGCCATTGATTTCACCAAATACCAATAAAGGAAAATGGGTTACAGCAGCACCAACTTTCTGATAAGCCATAACAGCAGCATTAGGAGCCATGCGGTATTCTGCAAACGGGGCTAATAAAGGAGGGAAAGCTTCAACGGCTTGTTCTAAATCGGGATTAACAATAAAGCTGTTAAAGTTTTTATTGAGCTTAGCCAAAACTTCATTGGTGTTTTCGGCACGCCCATTTACTTGAATTAAGCCTTGCTGTTGATTGAATACGGCTAAATTGGAACTACTGCCCAGAATATACCATACCGGCATTTTTTGTTCATTCAGTGCTTTTAATACCGCACCGGCATTAGTACTTACGGCCGGAAACTGATGCAGTATTACTAAATTATAATCAGCTATAGTTTTTACATTGAATTCATTAGCCCAAGCAATGGTGCAATCGTAATTATTATTGGATTCAATCAGGCTTTTCAATGCTCCTAAATCGGGATGTGGCGCTGCAGCTAAGAGTAGAATTTTTTGACGTGCATCCAAAACTTCAATATAAAAATCTTGAACATTGTTAATTGCCGTTGCTTCACCGCTCACTGTTGCTAACTTAACGCGGTAGTGGTGTATGCCTGTTGTTTTGGCATCAAGTAATGCATCAAAGGAAGTTGAAAAAGAGGTGTTGGTATAATTTATATTCTTTTGAGCTAATAAAATGGATGAAGTGGGAGTGATTTCTTGAACTTCAACGTTGGCTTGCATTCCGCTTAAATAATTAGCGTTAATGTCAATCTTTACTGCGCTTTGATCATGCAGGTAGCATGTTTTATTGTAATAGATTCGACCTAAATAAGCATCTTTTTGAATAGTAGTATCGCCCAAAGCAACAGTATAGAAAGGAACCAACCAATCGCCGTGATTGTAAACGGGATTGCTGCCTTGGTTATAAATCCCATCAGAAGCTAAAATAACCGCCCCTACATTTTGATTGCCATAGCGGTTATAAAGTTCAACCATCGCATCCGCAATATTGGTTGCTTGATCTTTATAAGTAAGTGTATCACCATTTTGCAAACTTGTTCCAAATCGAAACGATTCAATACTATACTCATCACCCAATTCTTTTTTCAACTCTTGAAACCCTTGTTCTTGTTGTTGTAATTGCGCTGCACTCATTTTGAGTGGAATGGAAGCTGAATTATCGCGAGCAATAAGTATTAGCGGTTTTTCTGTTTGACTGTGTTGTGTTTTTATTAAAGGTGTAAGTAATAAAATTGCAATTATACTTACACTCAACGCCCGAAAGGCAAACAACAGCCATTTCAATTTACGAAATACAGGTATAGGGCTGATAAAAACAGTATCCTTGCGGTAAAGGGTATATGCATAAGCTATACCGGCAGCAATGCAGACCAAAATTAACCAAGCCGGGTATTGAAAAGCAATCAAAGTAGTGTATAGTTTTAAAAGGGTTGTAAATGTCGGTAATGTGCAAATATAATGTGGTAAACGGGATTATAGAATCTCGCAGTACATTTTAATAGAAGGAAATGTTAATAGCTTACCAACAATGCTACTGTATTAAATTTACCAAGTTTATTTTCTTTTAGGTTGAAAATGAAAATAAAGGCTGCCAATTAATCCGACAGGCAGTTTGGAATGGGTGAGTATAGCAAAACTCGGCGGATCGAAAAAACTGTACAATCCAATTGAATAGCGCAAACTTTTATAACTGTTCAGCAATTTAAACGTACTCCAACCCAATTGCCGATGCCCGCCTTCAAAGCCATTCAGCACGGTGTTCCAAACCAACACCCGATTTGGCTTAAGAAGATAAGAAACGGAAGTAGAACCGGAATACAGGTACCATTTCTTTTTTAAGGCAAGTGGCATAAATCCTAAACCGGCTCCATTTGCTCCCACACCGCTAAATACGCCTTCACCGGTATAGGCCAGATGTATGGTACTAATTCCTGCTGTAAGGGCTACCGCCCAACGTTTAGTTATATCAACCGCTAGTGTATGTTTTACGGTAAAGGCAGTTCCATGTATTACACCTACAGTACCGGCTCCAATCAATAAGCCTGGCAAAGCAATGCCTGTAACAAAGGCTATCGGCACAAGCAATACCACACTTCCTCCCGAAATGTTGCAGTACAAAGGCTTTTGTGAATAATACCAATAGTTTACTTGTAAATTAGGAGTAAGAAATGCCGGTAAACAACTCGATACTACTAAGCGATTATTGATTCCATAAGCGCTTCTTCCGAAGAGCCGAAAAACGAAATGCTTTTTCGGTAAGTAAAAGCTTGAATTTTCTTCTCCACCAAATGTTGCAGTCTTGCATTCAACAATACCGGCTATTTTGGAAGAATCCGGAGTACTTGCTTTTCCGGCCGAATGCAGCGCTGTTAAGAGTAGAATGAGTGTACATTGGTAAAATAATCGCATGGAGTTGGGGATATTCGAGCTTGACTTCGAACGAAGATAACTTGAAAACTGCAATCGCCAATCCATCTTGTGCAATGCGCAACATTGTTGTTTCAGCAGTAGTTTAACTGAGTGAAACGATTGTTACTTGTGGCGTTTCATTTTTTGATAATCGATATAATAAATTAATTTTAAAGCAACGGTGTTCGTCGGCACTTCGATTAAAGTGCGTTTTAGATTGGATAGGTATAGGATATTTTTATCACTATTACCATAGGAACGGAAATTCTTCCAAGTAAAAATTAAATCGCTGCCGGGCGCAAAACGCCATATGTAATTGAAATCGATATTCCATAAATTATAATTTTCATCATAACTGTTTATCCAATTGGTATTTGCTATTAAATGCCCTTGCTTACTTAAATCATAGAAGGCATCATAGGCAACTTGATTCCAATAATGACGACCAATCAAACTGATATTCATTACCCGCGTTAAATTCAATTCATACTCTAAAGTGTTTACGATGCTTCGAACATTTCTGCGTCCAATAATAGGAGCTTCACTACCTTCACTTTTGGTGTAGCGATCGACATATCCAAAATTACGGTGATCGCTGGCCAGTCTAATGGTGTACGAAATGGTACTTTTGGTGCCTACCTTAAAATTTGGGTTAAAACTTACCCCATAATAAGGGTCTTTAGGCATAGGTGATTCGGCAAATTCTACATTTAGTGAAAAGTAAATGCGCTTACGATCATCACTGCGAAGGGTAGGACTGGCAAACCAATAAGGAAAATGGGCAAAATAATAACCATCAATACGTGGTTCGTAAAAGTCATTGAAAGTGATAGGTTGACTGTACAAACTTAAATCGAGGTTCCAGAAATTTTTAAAAGTTACATTGCCACCGGCATAAACTTCAGAGCTCATGTATTGACCGGTACTGAATTTTTCGCGTTGTGAACCGCCTAAGTACAAAAAATAATTGTTATAAAAATGATGGGGCTGGTATTCATTCCAATTCAAATTCAATTGTGTATTAATATAATCACGTTCGTTTTGTATACCCATATCATTTTGGTTATAAAACGAAGATTTTATTTCATTAGAAATATTACCACGAAACTTACCGCTAATCTTAGCCAATATCAGGCGTGCATTATACCCATACTGTTGTTGAGCGGTGTATGAAGTGTCTCGAATAAAACTGTAATTGAGATTTCCACGAACTGCATAAGTGGTGGTTTTGTTTTTTAAATCAAAAACTACTGCGCTAACATTAGCATCACGAGCTTTGCCGGCTCTACGAACATT
>JAHEYX010000241.1 GCA_023251415.1 Chitinophagales bacterium | reverse complement strand
TAAATTAGATAAGGTTGTTTTATTGATATTGGTGCCGAATCCCAATTTAGCTGAATTGCGTTTGTAAAAAGCACGGTAATAAACTGAACTTACCGGATTGGTTAAGGCGGAAGAATTAAACTTTAAAAACGTGGCAATTAAGGGTGTAGCATTTATTGCTAATTCTTGATGAAACTTACGCATGCCCATTTCTTCTCTTGGTTGACGAAGATTAACATGTGACGAATCGGCATTGGCAAAACTGAAAAAAGGAGCAACAAGTAAACAAAAAACAGGAAGCAGTTTAGTCATAACTATATTGATTTAGTGATAATTGTTAATCAAATATAAGTTATAAACTTTAATTAGTCAAATTTATTTTATGATGATAAAATATACATCATATTCAACAGTTCTTCGCTGACTACGCCATGTTCTTTAACAGCCACTTCAAATGGTGTTTCACTGATTTCGTTATTAATAACCCCTAAGGCTATTCCTTTCTTTCCGGCTATTAAGGCTTCCACAGCGGCAAATCCCCAACGACTTCCCAAAACACGATCATTTACGGTAGGCGAGCCACCGCGTTGTATATGTCCCAATATCGAAACCCTTGTCTCTATAGAATTGAATTTTTTACCTACTTCTGCTGCAACTTTCATGGCGCCTCCTGCATCATCACCTTCAGCTACTATAATTATATGACAACGTTTTTTACGTTTCCAACCACGTTCTAACTGGGCAACCAATTGATCGATATAGGTTTTGGTTTCCGGAATCAAAATCGCTTCAGCCCCCGTTGCTAATCCTGAGTGCAAGGCAATATAACCGGCATCACGTCCCATCACTTCCACAAAAAAGATACGTTCATGCGAAGTAGCAGTATCACGAATTTTATCAATGGCATACATCGCTGTATTTACTGCTGTATCAAATCCCAAGGTATAATCAGTTCCGGCCAAATCTTTATCGATTGTGCCCGGAATGCCAATTATTGGAAACGAAAACAAGTTATTGAATTCTACAGCTCCTTTATAAGTACCATCACCACCAATAACCACCAAACCATCGATACCGGCTTGTTTTAAATTAGTATGCGCAGTTTCCATACCGGCTTTGGTTCTAAATGCTTCACAGCGTGAGGTGCGTAATATGGTTCCTCCGGTATGAATTATCTGACTTACACTGCATTCATCCAAAGCAATCATTTCGTTATCGATTAAGCCTTGGTACCCGTGAAGTATACCGGTAACCTGGAGTTGATAATGGGCTGCAGTGCGCACTACGGCACGTATAGCAGCGTTCATGCCCGGCGAATCGCCACCGCTGCTTAATACCCCTATATGTTTAATGGAACTTTGCTGTTGATTCATCATAAGGCAAAGTTAGTAATAAGATGTGGTTCTGTACTAGTCTTGTTGCTTGTTGCTTTGCTTCGGCGCCAAACTGCCAACCGTCTTGTTGTTGCGGTTTTTGGTCAATGGTCCATTGTGCTTGGTAGAGTCAATAGCTTGAGCAACTTGTGTGGCATTAGCTACGGTTTCGTAACGGCCCGTTTTCGGATTCCATACGGTATAAACTGTGCGCTTCGAATTCACGTCGGGTGAATTGGCCGGCACATATATCGTATCCTTTTTTTCAACATAAATAACCTGCGCGTCATTGCCCTGCGTCGAATGATTTACCAATAACCAGGTTCCTACCAATAACACACCGGCTAATGCAGCAGCCACCGCTACTTGATAAATCGGAATACGATAGTTCCACCAATGTATCTTGGGTGCTGAAGCATTGCGTTGCTTCATATAAGCCAACAATTGCCCTTTTAATTGAGCAACCGGTTGTAAGGGCTCTTCGTTTAATAAGTGATGCGTTTCGCTAATCATGTGTTGTAAGGCATTTGGTAAACTACCTGCAGCAAGGGCTTCTTCAAACGCTTGCTCAGTAAAGTTAGTTTTATTTTTGGATGTATTCGTCATGATAACAATTTTTTAAAACTTTGCATTTATACGGCCGGATTGAACTCTGCTAAGTGATGGGCCATTTTTTTCAATAAATAAAACAAGCGCGACTTGACAGTACCTTCCGGAACAGCTATTATTTCAGCAATTTCTTTAATGCTCAATTCCTCCTGAAAACGCAGTAAAAACAAGCTGCGTAATTCCTCGTTCAATTCGTTCAACACCTCTTGCAAGCGACTCCTAAAATGCGAATAATCTAATTTATCTAAATTCAATTCACTGCTCAAAGCTTGTTCTTGCTTAAAAGAGCTTTGTAGTATGCGATTGCGGTTTTGCGAATTACGAAACTCATTCCGACACATATTAGTGGCCAAAGCATAAATCCAGGTACTGCATTTCTTAGTGGTATCAAAGGAAGTAGCATGATCAATCACCTTCACAAACAAATCTTGCAAAAAGTCGTTCGCTTTTTCTTTGTCTTGCAACCATTTGTACAAATAATTCAATAATCGCACACTATAGCGGTCATACAACTCGGCAAAAGCACCTGCATCATTCAATGCAATCGCTTCCATCAATTCTTCATCCGTACAAGTGTTGAGCGTCCTATTTACCATAATCGAAAGGCCTAAATTTAGTGTGGATTTTGTTCCATAAGCGTAAAATTGTCTTAATTTCTATTTAATACACACCACTTTAATTGAAGTTCAATTTGCACAAAAATTATTTTTAAAAAATTTCATTGCTATATTTGACGCATCATGAAAGGGTAGTTTTCTCCTTTTCGAACAAAAAATCCTATTAAACCCCAATTTCAATCATTATGAACAATTTATTAAAAGGGAAACGCGGAATTATCTTTGGTGCTTTAGATGAAAGAAGCATCGCCTGGAAAGTAGCGGAACAATGCTGCGAACAAGGAGCTACCATTATTTTAAGTAATGCACCTATCGCCTTGCGTATGGGTGAAATCAATAAATTGGCTGAGAAATGCAATACCGTTGTAATTGGTGCCGATGCTACTTCTGTTGAAGATTTGACTAAATTGTTTACCGAAGCTCAAGAAAAATTGGGTGGTAAAATCGATTTCGTGCTGCATTCAATTGGAATGAGCCCTAATATTCGTAAAAGCAAGCCGTATACCGACTTGAGCTACGATTTCATGAATAAAACCTTAGATGTTTCTGCTATTTCCTTGCATAAAATGTTGCAAGTAGCTTATAATATGGATGCCTTAGCGGAAGGTGCTTCAGTGGTTGCTTTAAGTTATATCGCTGCCCAACGTGCTTACTCGTTCTATAGTGATATGGCCGATGCCAAAGCCTTATTGGAAAGCATCGTTCGTAGCTTTGGTTACCACTATGGGGTTAAAAACAAAGTGCGTGTTAACTCGGTTTCACAATCACCAACCGTAACTACTGCCGGAAGCGGTATCACCGGTTTTGATAAATTCTTCGACTTCGCCGATAAAATGAGCCCATTAGGTAATGCCTCTGCCGAAGATTGCGCACGTTTCTGCGTGGCTTTGTTCTCTGATTTAACCAAATCGGTTACCATGCAAAACCTTTTCCACGACGGTGGTTACAGCATGACCGGTATCAGCGATAAATTAATGACGGAATAATTAATCAATACGTATTCTTTAAAAAGTTCAATTCCGACAACGAATTGAACTTTTTTTTTGAATACTTGTTTCACTATAAATAAAACTACCATGACTACCTCTAAAAAGACGTTAGTATTAGGAGCTTCCACCAACGAAAGCCGTTACTCAAACATGGCCGTTAAACGCCTGTTACAACACGGTCATGAAGTAGCTGCCATAGGTGCTAAAGGTGGTGAAATTGAGGGGACTGCCATTCAAATCGGACAACCGGCATTTGCTGCTTTAGATACGGTAACACTTTATTTGAATCCTACCAATCAACAAGCGTATTATGATTATATTCTGGGATTACATCCAAAGCGCATCATTTTCAATCCGGGTACCGAAAATCCGGAATTGGAAGAGTTGGCAACTAAAAATAATATTGAAGTAACCGAAGCTTGTACCTTGGTATTGCTTTCTACCGGTCAATACTAACCCAAAGCCTTTTTATAAACTTCCAACACGCGTTTGCGCGCCATTTCGTGATTAACAATAGGAGTAGGGTAGTTGAAACTGTCTAATTCAGGCACCCATTTGCGGCAGTACGCTAACTGCGGATCAAAGCGTTGTGTTTGAAGCGTTGGATTAAATACCCTAAAATAAGGAGCCGCATCGCATCCCGAACTAGCTGCCCATTGCCATCCGCCATTATTACTGGCTAAATCAAAATCGAGTAAACGCTCGGCAAAATACTGTTCGCCCCAACGCCAATCGATTAATAAATGTTTGGTTAAAAAGCTGGCTGTAATCATTCGCACCCGATTGTGCATATAACCGGTAGCATTCAGCTCGCGCATTCCTGCATCAACAATCGGATAGCCCGTTTGTCCGGTACACCAAGCTTCAAATTGCTTTTCATTATTCAGCCACTTGATGTTGTCATAAGCCGGTTTAAACGCACGATCAACCACATGCGGAAAATGATATAAGATTTGCTGATAAAACTCGCGCCATATCAACTCATTCAAATATATGGCATTGGTTGAAATGGCAGTTCGTGCTAATTGTCGAACGCTTATTGTTCCGAAACGCAAGTGTATTCCTAGTTTAGAAGTACCTGCAATAGCCGGAAAATCGCGCGTTTGATCATAAGATTGTAGTATGCTTTTATTGACAGCGAGTGCCGGTATGGGCAAATTACTGTGCTCAAAACCCATAGCCGCTAAGCTAGGCATAGTAGCCGGTTTGCAGCGATACAAAGCACTTAAAAGAGTTTCACTGGGATAGGATTTCAAATAAAAATCATTCAGCTTAGCTTTCCACTTTTTACTGTAAGGAGTAAAAACGGTATAAGGTAAACCGTCGTCTTTTACAACTTCCGTCTTCGAGAAAATAACTTGATCTTTAAAACTAAAAAAGGAACAATTTTCTTTCGCTAAGTCCTTTGCAACTTGTTGATCGCGCTTGATAGCCGAGGGTTCGTAATCTTCATTACAATAAACGGCTTGCACATTATATTCGCTTTGTATCGTTTTCCAAACCTCCTGCACTTCACCATAATAGGTAAACAAAGTGCTGTGGTGCTTTTCTAATTCCTGTTTCAAGGCAGCAAGCGTATCATAAATAAAACTGACACGCGCATCTGTTGTTACCTGGAGTTTATCAAATATGGTTTTATCGAAAATAAA